>VGVX01000014.1 GCA_016873845.1 Ignavibacteria bacterium | reverse complement strand
GAAGCGGATGAAATACCTCCATCAATAATGGATGAAAATAATAAATGAACGCTTGTAGCAATAAAAAATCGCAATTGTCTGAGAACCTAAGATTCATATTGAATTTTCATAGAATTATTCCGATTATATTACAAGAGAATTCGGGAGTTATTGAATAAATTTAAAACTTATGACGAGACAATAATATGAATACCGGTCAAACTCTAATGGTAATAGTTGGTATTTTACTGCTGACTGTATTTATCCTAACAGTTTACAGGGCAAGCACAGCCAGAATAACAATTTCATTAGTGAATGAAGCAACAATTTCGGCCACTGGAATAGCACAATCGATTATTGATGAAATACAGATGAAAGCATTTGATGAAAACACGACTACAAGCGGAGTCTCGAGCACAAATTCTTTAACTGCTGTTGGATCACTTGGCCCAGAAACTGGTGAAACTCAAAGTACTCTATTCGATGATATAGATGACTACAATAATTTCACAAGAAGTGATTCACTTTCAAGGATGGGAACGTTTAATACAAAGGTTCAAGTTTATTATGTTCAAAAAATGACTCCCGAGACAAAAAGTTTATCGAAAACTTTTACTAAAAGGATTGATGTATTTGTTTTTAACTTCAGTTTAACGGACACATTGAAATTATATCATATTGTTTCATATTAATAGATGGGAAATCTCATTGACATATTGACTGCTACAGTAATTGGAGCTGTTGTAATTTTGATGATAATAGGAATAAATTTTTATATAGAAAATTCTTCGAGGGATATAATCAACTCAAATATGGCTCAAACAAATATTACCGAACTTGGTGCTGTAATTGAGTACGATTTTTATAAGATCGGGTACAGAATTACCGGCAATAAAATAGTTACAGCAGATTCTACTGAAATTAAATTTTATACTGATATGGATAATAACGGCAATGCAGATACTTTGAGATATTACATTGGTTCGACTTCTGAATTGACAGCTACACCCAACCCTAATGATAGACTGCTGTATCGGGTTTATAATAACGAAACGCCAAAATCTTCAAACTTAGGGGTTGTTAATTTCAAGTTAACATACTATGATTCAGCCGGTAGTCAGATAAATTATGGATCGTTAAATAGTCAAACGCATAGAAATCGAATACGAAGTATCGGCGTTTATTTGAAAGTTGAATCACCATATCCAATAGAGGGTGTTTATACTGGAGCCGAATGGAAAAAAATTATCAGGCCAAAAAATTTTAATTAACGAAGGAGATTTTTCATGGGACGATTAGTTTTAATATTACTTTTGGGCAGTATTTTAATTTTTGGAGTAATTAGTATAACTGTAAATAGATCTACAAACGATTCAACACAAGATACTGTTGAATATTTTAGTGATGTAAATGCCCGAAATATTAGCAATAGCATGGTCGAAATGATACTATCACAGTTATCCGATAGTTCTTCGTGGAGAGTGCCAACGCAATTATCCAAAGCCTTTTTTGGAGGGGTTGCATACTACTCTGTTATAGATACTTTTTTTGCGGGAGATAGTCTAATTAAAATATCTGTTACCGCAAATTATATGAATGTGAATAAAAATATTGCCACTTATGTTAAGTTTAATAAGGGATTTGTTCCCCCAGTCGTAAGAGGAGCTTGGACTGCAAATAGTACATTAAATAAAACAATCAGTGATATGTATATCGATGGTAGAGATCATGACCTGAAAAATAATGTTATTCCTAATTCCGGAGTTTATGGAGTTTCTACTAGCGTTGATTTTGTTAATACTGAGAAAGGCTACATCGGAGGGACAAAGAATGGTATCGATTATCCACCCTCCTTTCCTGAAAATCCTAATTCAATAGAGGAGTATTATGATTGGGGCGGTACATTCCCAACATCTCCTGATCAAATTTTGGGTTATCCAGAAGGAACATTAAAAAGTATTGCTGTGAGTGGTGCAGAAGGTAGCCAGTATGTAACAGATCCTAATGTTCTCTCATTACCTTTAAGTGGAGTAACTTATATCGAAATTCCAAATAATCAGGAAAAGAAAATCGAATTAGGGAATTATTCAAATAATAAAGGAATTCTTGTAATACATAATCCGAGTGGCACCACAAGGATTAAAGAAACACATGCAAAATATGCATTTCAGGGTTTGGTAATTGGTGATTATATGTTTCATTTCCATTTAGATATTCTGGGTGCGGTTTTGCTTTTATCGCCCAACTTAGAAACCAGTAAGAATTGCTCAGGTAATCGGGATCACTGGATTAAATTTTCTTCTGCTTCGATTAAAAATGCCACTTCGATTGTTGCAAAAAGTGGTGGTGGTGGCGGCGGTTATGCTTCTGGCTATGGATTTGCCCAGAAAAGAGTTCAAATACAATATTGGTTTGAGTAGATATACTTAATGTGACTCTTAAGGATCCTATTTGTTAAATATTTTTTGGGACTTAGAAGAATTAATAGAATTATTTTTTATTTAATGTCCAATCAAAAGGAGTAAATTTCATTTCAACTTTGTTTAATTTAAGGAAGCTTCTATCATTGATAGGAAGATAAGGTAAAATAAAATTGATAATTGATCCCGCTTCACTTTCAAAATCATCTTTGTACCATTTAAATAATTCAGATAAAAAATAAGTTTTAGTTTTTCTATCTAATCTGTTTTTTAGTGTATCTTGTATAAAATTTTTAAAATTTAGCTCAAGAAATTTATTCAAAGAATTCGATTCATAGGCGCGGTCATTGATATATGGAAATCCATTTGCCGCTCCAATCAAGGCAAAATGTACTAACGGATTTTGAAATTCTGATGAAATAAAATCATTAAGACTCTCTAAATTGAATTCCATCCCGGCTACTACAAATCTATGGACAGTAAAAAAGTTCTTATTAACGTTTTTAATCCCAATGTCCGACACGACATTTTTTATTACATGTGCATTATAAGCATTAATAAAGAAGGCTAACTTTTCATCCTCACTTTCCAATTTGCTTAAATTGAAATTAGACAAAGATTTAAGATATTGATCAAATTTAGTATTATTTAAGAAACGATTGTAATCGATTTTTCCCTTGTATGTACTAATACGTAGCATCTCACTAAAAACAAAATGACTAAAATTTTGTGCCAGTAGACTGTTCAATAGAATTATACAAAAAAAAGTAACTTTTGGAATAAACGCTCTGATTTGTCTCATATCATTTTAACCTCGTTTTAATTTAAAATAATATTTTTTTGTTGATTTTGAATATTATTTTTATAACATTAGTGAAGAGAAACGATTATGACTAATAACTATTTAATAAAACTTTTTATAATAATTAACAAAAAGCATTAGAAGGAGAAAATAAATGGGACAACAACAACTTTTATTAATCGTGCTCGGTGTTATTATAGTTGGAATTGCAATTGTTGTTGGGATTAACATTGCAACAACGAGTGCACAGAGTTCGAACCGTGACGCAGTGATTGCCGATTTAAATACTATCGGAAATTACGCACAGCAATATTACCGTAAACCGACTGGAATGGGTGGAGGTAATAATACATTTACAGGATGGACAATACCTCCGGCAATTGACACAACAGGAAATGGAACATTCGCAGCAACAGTTGCAGCACAAACAGTTACAATAGTTGGAACTGGAACTGAAACCGGTAATGATGGTTCGGCTAAAGTTAAAGCTACTGCAATAGTCACTCCTACAGGAATTACAGTAACGATTAATAATTAGCTTTTATAGATTTACAAAGAAGCGAAGCCTCTGTTATTGTTATCAGGGGCTTTTTCATTTTTAGGGCTTTATTTATTTCATGCTTAAAATGGGAAGGAAGCTTTCACTGTGGTGGGGTAGTTTAATAAGAAAAATTTCTAAATTTTTTACTGGACAATGATATAAATTTTTATATAATTGCATTTAGGAAATGTCTTTAATTAATTGTTATAACTGATTATATTATAACAGTTTCTTTTATGAAAAGACTGAGTGTTGGTGATAATTTATTATTACTGAAAAGTAAAAAGGAGTTCCGAAAATGGGTCAACAGCAACTGTTATTAATTGTGCTCGGAGTGATAATAGTTGGAATCGCAATCGTTGTAGGAATTAACATTGCAACTACAAGCGCTCAGAGTGCGAATCGAGATGGATTAATTTCAGATCTTAATACATTGGCTAATTTTGCACACCAATATTATCGCACTCCAACCGGAATGGGAGGAGGTGGGAATACTTTCACTGGATGGACAATCCCAGTTAATATCGATACAACCGGTAATGGAACGTTTACTGCGACTGTAGCCGCGCAAACCGTAACGATAATCGGAACTGGGAATGAAACTGGGAATGATGGTTCGGCTAAAGTAAAAGCTACTGCAGTAGTTACAACTGCGGGAATTATTGTTACAATTAACAACTGATGAATTTGTGTGAATAATGGCTGAATATAGATTTAATGCTATTACAACTTCTGGTAAAAACGTAGCTGGAATAATTTACAGTAACAACATATTTACAGCTAAGAAAAAAGTCAAGGAAGTAGCTACACGGAATAAGCTTGTAATCAAGGGTATTAAGAAAAAATCTGGTTTTTTCTACAAGGTTAAAAAATCCGGCACTCCAAAACCTATCTACGGTGAACAGAAAGCATATACACGGAAGGAAGTTGAAGAGGCATTATTAAAACTTGGGTATCAGGTAATATACGTTAGAAAGAAACTTTTCGATTTCCAAATGAAACCGCCTACTTCGGATATAGTTTCGTTTGTAAGAATCAGCGCAGACCTATTAAACGGAAAGCTTTCTTATGGTGAAATTCTTCAATTAATGATCAATGACGTGACAAATAAAAGTTTACGTGAATCATTGAGGGAAATCAACAATGATTTGAAAAAAGGTGAAGACAGTGAAAAAGTTTTTAGGCGGTACGAAAATGTATTTGGCAATTTTACCTGCTACATGCTGGGTCTGGCTTCGAAGAGCGGTAATATGGCTGAAGTTTATACAGCCACAGCAAAATTTCTTGAGAGGCAGCAGGAATTTAGAAAGAATTTAAAAAGTGCTATGTTGACACCAACCATCACAATAGTAGTTTTGATCTTGACCTGCCTCTATTATATTGCCGAAGTTTTTCCAGCTACTGCCGAATTATTTCTGAATTTTGGCATCGAATTACCTCCAATGACCGCTGCAACACTGGATCTTAGCTACTTTATTCAAGATAATTATCTCTATCTATTTTTAGCATTCCTCCTTCCTGCAATTGGATTGTTCTATTATAGTTCGACTCATCAGGGGAAAATAGTTCTTCATCGTTACATGATTAAAATGCCGATCATTGGAAATTTGGTTCACAAAACAGTAATTGAAATTTTTTGCCGTGTGTTTTATTCTTTATATACGGGATCAGCAGAAAATATCGAACCAATAAAAATTGCAGCCGAGGCATCAGGGAATAAATATTTCGAAGATCGAATAAAAAATGTTGCGATCCCTTTGATGATCAAAGAAGGGAAGGGCCTGACTGATGCTTTTGAAGCATCTGGAGTTTTTTCAAAAACTGCTTTGTCAAGATTTCACTCGGGTGAAGAAACGGGCACCGTAAAAAATTCGGCACTTCAGATTGCGAATTATTATGAAAGCGAAACAACTCATAAACTGAAATATTTAATTGAGGGAATTCAATTGGTAATTGCCATGATAATTATGGTAGTAATTACAGCGTTGACAGTTGTTTCCGCTGAAACAGCAACAATTCGCCCGAAGACCCCAGGAGTTCAATTTATCAACTTTATAACGGGACTATTCTAACGATGAGCATCGAGACTTTAGAGCAAACTGATAAAATTGGTTTTTGGCTGCTGCGGAAAGGATTGATTGATCTTCCGACATTAGAAAAAGCGCTCCAAACAAAACGCAATGACAAATCTGTCCCTCGGCGAAATCTTGCTCAAATTCTTGTTCAAGATTTTCAGTTCGATCACGATCAGATTTTTCATGAAGTTGCAAATATTTATGCTTTCAAAATATTCAGTACACATTCCTATCCGTTAGCTGATAAGGAACTTGAATTTATCAAAAAGCTAATGGATAAATTACCGGATTCCTCGAAAGCATATTGTCTTGAAAATAGAATTATTCCGATATCCTTTGATCCAAAAATGAAGGATAAGCTGATCATTGCATCGACTGATCCAACGAACAGGTACATTTCGCAAATCGCTGCTGGTTTTGGAGCACGCAAGTACGAAATTATTTTCATCACAAAAAAAGATTATGACGACGTAATAAATAAAGTTATTCCTCCCGATAATCCATTCTTGAGAATGTTTGAAGAAGTTTCTGAAGAAATTGCGGTTGAACAGGCTCAAGAAGAAGGAATCGATGAAGCCGCACTTGAAGCAGAGATATCCAAAAGTGCATTGATCAATCTGATAGAAGCCTCTTTAGTTGAAGGTGTCAGAAAAGGTGTAAGTGATATTCATTTTGTCCCAAAATCAGGGATGAAGACGGAAATTCACTTCCGTGTTGATGGCAATCTTTCACTTTGGCATGTGCAAGAAAACACATATCCTGAAGCGGTATTATCAGTAGTCAAAGATAGGTCGAGAGGTTTAGATCGTTTCGAGAGAGAATCTGCCCAAGATGGATTCATCCAGAGAAATATTGATGGTACAATCATTCGGTTTAGAGTTTCAATTCTTCCGATGGTTGGAACCGAGTTGAGCACGAAGTTTGAATCCTGCGTAATTAGAATTCTTGACGATAGAAAAGTTATAACTGATATTAAAAAGCTTGGTTTCGATGGAGTTGCGAATGACTTCTTCATGAGGTCAATAAGTAAACCACAAGGGATGGTTATTATGACCGGACCGACTGGTTCTGGAAAAAGCACAACACTTATTGCCGCGCTTTATCAAGTAATAGATCCAACAGTAAACGTTTTAACTGTTGAAGATCCTGTTGAGTATGTAATTCGTGGTGCGAGGCAATTAAAAATCGGACCAAAAATGAATTTTGAACAGGCGATCAGATCAATTCTACGGCATGATCCTGATATCGTCCTGGTAGGAGAAATGAGAGATAAAGAGACGGCGGAGATCGCAATCAAATTAGCCAATACCGGTCACCTCACCTTTTCAACTCTTCACACAAATGATGCCCCAAGCGCGGTCTCCCGTCTTTTTAAAATGGGAATTGAACCATTCCTCTTGGCCTATGCAATAAATATTATAGTAGCACAAAGATTGATCAGGAAGCTCTGTGAAAACTGCAAAAAACCAGCAAAGAGTTTTGATAAGGAACTTGCGAAAGCCGCTGGTATGACAAAACAACAAGTTGAAGAAACAAACTTCTATGAAGCAGTCGGTTGTCCTATTTGTTCAAATACCGGTTACAAGGGAAGAATGGCAATTCACGAGGCTCTCTATTTTTCGAAAGATATACGCAAATTGATTGTTAATGCAGGTTCCGATATTGATGAAGAAGCATTGCGTATTCAGGCGAAGAAAGACAATATGTTAACGCTCCGTGAATCAGGATTTATTCGTGTACAGAATGGTTTAACTACTTTAGAAGAGGTGGTATCTTCAACAACGGAAGAATAGTATGTTCATAGAAACGAATACAAAAGAATTTGAAATATTAGTAAAGGACGTTCGAGAGATTATCTCCAATTTGAATGAAAACGTGCCGAAAGAGGTCCGTGGTGTGGAAAAAATCTTATTTTGTAGAAATTTCCTTGAGGAGATGAACCTAGTAAAGAGGGCTGCGCTTAGGAAATTTGTCGAGTCGATTCTTTTTGATATGCATAGAGTTGAAGCATCCGATTTGGATTTTGGAGGAGCTGGAGGATTAAACAAGTTTTGGATGAGAATACACGGGAATAAAAAGCCCATGGGTCATCTGCCAGAATTCACAAACACAGAAATGAATGTTTTTATTCTCAACGTACTTACTGAAAAGCAGACCGAACTTCTGCTGCAATACAGAAATCTAGATTTTTCAATTGATATACGGGAAGAGAAACCATTTTTAAGAGAATATCGATATCGAGCAGATTCATACTTTGAAATTGATGAATTGTCATTAAATGTTCGTGCAATTCTTGCAACGATTAGACCTTTCAGTGCCTTGGAGTTACATCCGAGTGTCGCAAAACTCATGAACATCAATTTTTTGAAAGAGGGAATGATTTTAGTCACTGGAATCACCGGCTCGGGAAAATCTTCTACGCTGGATTCAATAATTGATGAGAATAACCATGCATCCAACGGACATATAATAATAATCAGTTCACCTATCGAATATATTCACAAATCAGACAAATGTATAGTAAGGCATCGAGAAGTTGGACGTGATGTACTTTCATTTAAAGAAGGCACCATTCAAGCATTAAGGCAGGATCCAGACATTATTGTTATCGGCGAGCTTCGCGATAACGACACAATAGTAGCTGCCCTTGATGTTACCGATAGCGGTCACAAAGTTTTTTCAACATTGCATACTTCTTCTGCCGTTGAAACACTTGATAGAATAATTGGAGAGATAGAAGTAAATGAGCAAGAGAGAGTGCGTGTCCGATTGGCAGACGTACTTCGCTGCATAGTATCCCAAAAACTGGTTCCTACTGTTGATGGGAAACGTGCACTGGCTAAAGAGGTTTTAGTTGTAACGTCATCTGTTAAATCAGCAATTAGAAATAATAATACAACTGAGATCTATCAGATGATTCACCAGGGGAATGAGCATGGAATGATCACGATGGAGCAGGATTTAACTCGGTTATACCGCCAGAGACGAATTACTTATGAAACCGCAATATCTTATGCAAATCAAAAAACGAGAATTCAACAATTATTAGCGAGTAAAATGTAATGAAAAAAATCGTTGGAATTTTTGTTGATGGACCCGAGACAAAAGTCGCCATTCTTGAGAAATCGGGGGCTAAGCTATCGATTTTAGAACTGTTTTCTTTTGGCGGTGCGGGGCTTAGAGATTTTGAATTTAAGGCAGAAACAAATGAAGAAGGATTCGTTGTTGATGACTCTGCAATTCTTCTCACTGAGGACGAAAGCAAGCTTGAAGATAAATCAGAGAATCCTTTAGTTGGTTCTTTATCTAGGTATCGAATTAAAGATTTGGTATTCATCCCGAGTGTTAGCGAACCGCATGTTTCGTACCATCTACTATCCAATGTAGAAAAGCTAAATGCTAAAAATCTAAAAAAATTGATGCTCGAGAAATGGCTTGAGTCACAGAAATCTTCTGCATCTGTTGAAAATATCAATTCTGTTGATTTTGGAGATGGGAACATACTTTCCATTTATACGAATGAATATTTCCCTGTTCTTAAGCATCTTGATGATATTGCTGCAAGTTTTAACGTAAAGAACTTAAAAATTCCGTACATCACAAGTGCCGATGCATTACTCGCCGATCATGTATTGAAAAAATATCATCTTGAAAAAGGGAAAACTTATCTCATTGCCTATGTCGGTGTTGAATCTTCGAGATTAATATTCATTCAGGATAACAAGATTAAGCACATGTCTGATTACCTCAGCGTGGGAATTCAGACTCATGGATTTCACGACACAATTATAAGTAAAATATCCTTAGAGATGGATATGGCTCAAATTGCTGAATTGCATAAAATCTTTTTATGTGGTGAAGTAATTGAGTCGACTATACAACTGACTTTTTATGGCAGCTTTCCACTATCTGATATTGAGATACTTCAATTTAACGGATGGGATCTGACGAGACTCAGTGAGGAAAAAAGAACTCAGATTCCTGTCTATACATTAGCTATTCTGCCTGTTCTGAATTATCTCAAGCCTGACACAAAGGCTCTGCCAAAAATTAATTTACTTCCTGAATCTGTTAGAGAATCACAGCGAGTATTTAAACTTGGTACACTTGGATATGCACTTCTTGCTCTAATATTTTTGATGGTGGTTTTCTTCACTCAAAGGTTTGTTGGAAATAATAAAGAGATTGCAAATGTTCAATCGCAAATTGATAACAAGCAATTAGTGATTACAGAGAACGCTGAGATGGTCAGCCGTGTGGAACAGCTTCAATGGAGAATAGAATCTGGACTTCAAATTCAGCAAACGCTTGATACACTTGTTCAAGGGGCAGAGATGTGGACCAACATTTTGAAAAAGATTCAGGAATTTCATCCTGAAAGTAAGAAGATCTGGATCACAAATATCGCTGCAACCGATGGAAGCGTAAATATACAAGGTGTTGGTATTAATCGGCATATCATTCCAGATTTTTCAGATTATTTAGAGAACTCCATTTTGAAAAATATAATCAGTCAAGAAATTAGAGAACGTGGTGTAAACAAATTCGAAATTAATATGAATCCAGATAAATATGGATACAGGGGATTAGCGCCATGAGTCATGAAACTAGAAACACAATAATTTTGATAATATTATTTCTTGTAATCGGTCTTGGTGCGGGTTATTACATATTTATTTCTCAGCCAAAAACACTTAAAGCAAAGAATGTACAGTTGAATGAGTTGAATCAAAAATTCACTGATACAAAAGCTCTGGCGATTACATACGATTCATTAACCCGTGAATCGGAAAGGATTGATTCAATTTTGTTCAATAGGACGAAAGCAATCCCATTTCGCGAATCAATGACTGATACGTATAATGATGTGATCAGAATTTCTAAATATTTTACTCCATATACACGGATGGACATAGAATATGAAAACACAGAGCCGGTTGGTGCTGCTTCAATTGATCATTTCATTTTACACGGACAGGGAGATTTTAATGACGTTTTTAGGCTATTATATGAATTGGAGAAGTCGAAAAAACTTTATAAAATCAAAAGTGTGAATCTGAAAAATTCAACGTTAACGAAAGGTTCTGGTGAGATTCTATACCAAGTATTGTTTAATATTAATTTAGATTCCTACTTTACTTCCGATAAAAATCTTGCACTAAATTATGAAGAGGCATCGGATAAAAAATATTTTAAAATTTCTGACTACTTTTATCCTCTCATTACGCCCGATATTCCCCCTAATTATGAAGAACTGCTGGAAGTTGAAGGTGCATCTTTACTTGCAATCATTCCTGATGGAGTATTCATTATGGATAAAAATGGAAATTCTTACACTCTTATGGAAGGCGATCCCGTTTATCTGGGATACTTAACTAAAATTGATTACGACCGTCAAAAATGCGAATTCATGCTTAATCGCGGCGGTATAGTTGAAAAAATTGTTTTAGACTTAAAAAGTTTCAATGTAAAGGAGACTAAACAATGAGAACATTTATTTACTTTTTTGCCGTTCTCTTTTTAACTACTTCGATGGCTCCTGCTCAAAGTCAAAGAGAAATTCGAACTATTGTGTCAAATGCTCCTGAAGAGATAGTGTCGTTATCCGGATCTCTTCCGTTTAATCAGGCAATGCAAATGCTCAGCAAATTAAGTAAGCAGTACATGAGTAAGATTATTGTTCTTAGTGAAGAAATTATTGAGCCAATCGGAATTGACATAGTCTCAATGAATTGGTACAGAGCTTTGCTGCTGATTCTTAAATATAAGGGATTGGAATTTGCCGAGACGCCGGAATATTTTAAAATTCTTCCAAAAAAAGCTGGATTGCTCACTATGCCTGAGGAGATGAAAGGTGTAGATATGTCCACTAGGGAAGTGAGTATCTCAGCAGTATTTTTTGAGCTTGATGTGCAGAAGTCAAAAGATGTGGGAATGAATTGGAAGTGGCTGCTCTCCAGTAAAAATAATAAGTTTCATTTCGGAGGAGAGTTAGGTAAAGTTGATCCAACTTTATTGGATCCTACCGGAGGTACATCAACAACTACTGGTACAGCTCAACAGGAGAAAACTTTTAACTTGGGTGTAAGTACTGAGTCAAATGACGTATTAGGAATGTTTGGTAAGGCAACTGCGATGTTTAACTTCTTCGAGCAGAATCAGATGGGTGAAATTATCGCATCGCCGCAAATCTCTGTGAGAGATCGGATGAAGGGAGAGATTCAAGTAGGTGCAGATTTCTCAACCCGTGAAAAAGACTTTGCAGGTAATACTGTTGAAAGATTTTATAATACTGGTACGATTATTAGGGTCACTCCATACGTATTTGAGGAAGATGGGAAGAATTACATTTTAATCGATCTTGATGCTGAGAGAAGCTCTGCAATACCAGGCCAGATCACTACTGAGATCAAAAAAACGAAAGCTTCTACCAATGTAATTTTAATTGATGGAGAAGAGACTATTATTGGCGGTTTGTATATAACAGAAGATAAGGTTGAAAGGAATGGTATTCCAATACTGAAAGATTTACCATGGTGGGTGTTTGGTATAAGATATTTAGCTGGATTCGATTCAAAAGTGTCAGCCAAAAAGGAATTGATAATCTTACTTAAAGCGAAATTAAACCCAACTCTCGAAGAACGGTTTGCAGAAAAAAAACAGGACAAAAATCTGATCCAAGAAAGACGTGATCAGTATAATAAAGACTTTAAGATTCATCAAATGACGCCAATTGACGAAAAATAAAAGGTAAGTTATAGTGAATGCTTTAGAAACAATCCTAGTAGTCGATGACGATATAAAAATGACAACTATCCTCAAAGAAGAATTAACTTCTGTAGGATATGATACCCAAGTAGCAAACGATGGAGCAGAGGCGCTTGAACGGCTCCAAAATGAATTTTTTGAATTAATACTTTTAGACCTCCGAATGCCGAATGTAAACGGTATCGATGTTCTTAAGGAATTAAACAAGCGTGGGTATCCTGGTAAAGTAATTGTCCTGACTGGTTACGCAGATGTTGAAGATGCAATGGAATCTCGTCGGTTGGGGGCAACGGATTTCTTAAGCAAACCTTATGATCTTGATGAACTGCTAATCACTATAAGGAAAGTTTTACATTCACAATAATGATAACTCAATCCGAACAATATAAAATTCTCGTAATCGATGATCGTCCTGATAACGTTTATTATCTTCAATCAAGATTGCAGCATGAGAATTTTCTCGTGCTGACAGCTTTTTCAGGAAAGGATGGAATTGAAAAAGCAAAAGGCGAAAAACCAGATTTAATACTTCTTGACATCATGATGCCAGTAATGGATGGATTCGAGGTTTGCCGGCAGCTTTCAAAAGATACCAGTACAGCATTAATTCCAATTATTTTAGTAACTGCAAAAGTTGATGCGAAAGATGTGGAAGAGGGCTTGAAAGTTGGTGCTTTCGACTATATAAAAAAGCCATTCGATAAAGTTGAATTAATTGCACGCATTAATTCAGCAATTAGATTTGCTGAATATCAGCAAAGAGCCATTCGTAATGAAAAATATCAAATCTATGAAGCTACGGTAGTTACTGCTAATCACGAAATTAAGCAGCCGCTTACTTTAATGTCACTCGCACTAAATGCAGTAAAACGCGAATTGAACAAAAAAGATTTGAGCAAAAAAGTGTTAGAAGAAAAAGTTGCTTTAATTGACGAAGGTATAACAACCATAACTTCAATTTTGAATAAATTAAATGCCTTAAAAAATCCTGCACTTTCAGCTTACGACAGAGAAATAAAAATGATAGATTTTAACGATTTGACAAAAAAGACAAGCAGCTAGGTTCTACTCGCCGGTAAGAGTTGCATCAATTAAATCCAATAAGTTCTCAAATTCGTAGGGTTTCTCAATTATCCTCGTTACACCAATTGATTTTAAGTTAACAATAATATTTTCTTCCGTAACACCAGTAGCTATAAATATTGGAAACAGTTTATTCACTTCACCAATTGATTGTAAAACATCAAAGCCATTCATATCATCTAAGTGATAATCCAGGATTGCAAGATCTATTTTTTCTTGTTCAGCTAAGAATAAATGGATTGCTTCAGCTCCCGAACTAGCTTCTAAAACCTTATACCCTTGCAATCTCAACATTTCAGAAAGAAGAGTCCTTATGGTGTTCTCATCGTCAGCGAGAAGGATCGTGCCTGAGTGAGTCGCATTTCTTGAGTTTTTTACCGCGGAAGCTTCTAAAGAACTTGCTTTATAAGGAAGATAAATATTAAAAGTTGTCCCTTCATTAAGCTCACTCTCAACAATTACAAAACCGCCGTGCGAATTGATTATATTATAAGCAACGAATAATCCAAGTCCAGTTCCTTTCGAGCTATCTTTGGTCGTAAAATAAGGATCGAATATTTTTTTCAAGTGCTCTTTCGTAATTCCGGATCCTGAATCTGAGATTGATATGCCTAAGAATCTACCGACTTTTATGTTAGCATTTTGATTGTAATCGTTTTGGGAAAAACTTTTTATATCTGCGTTAATTGAGATTTTACCAGTATCTGAAATAGCATCCCTGGAATTCAATACAATATTTACTAAAACTTGATGCAATTGCGAATAATCGGCTTCGAGCTTCGGGAGATTTTCTGAAAGGGAAACTTCAAGTTGAATTCTAGCTGGAAGAATTTGTTTGATAAAGTGAGTTACTTCTTCAATTATTTTTTCCGCAGTGAAAACACTCTTCTCTGGCGGAGTTGGTTTTCCGACATTTAAAAGATTTTTAGATAGAGTTGTGCCTCGGTCTAACAAAGAATCGATACTATTAATGTATTCGATATTTTTTTCGTCGATAGTTTTATGCTTTAGAAGACCGATAGCGCCGCGGATTCCTGTAAGAATGTTATTAAAATCGTGAACAACCCCGCTTAAAAGTGCTGTAGCAGTTTCAAATTTTTGAGTTTGTCTTAATTTATCTTCTAATGTCTCTTGAAATCTTTTTCTATCAAAGTGATTAAGTACGAACAAATAAATCGAAATGAATGAGTTCAAAGCATCTATAGTGTTTTTGAAAAATTCAAATTTCGAACTTGCTATTAAAATCAAACCAATAATTTCTTTTTTGACTGTAATGGGCGAAACAATGATATCCTTCGATTTTAATATTCTCTTAATTGCAAGTGATATCTCCTTATCGTCTTCCTTGTCGGAAATGAAACTCGAGCTGTTTAATGTAATCCATTCATATATTTTTTGAAGATGTGTAGTTACATCCAATTTATCAGATTGTTCTAAATGAGAATAAGATGAAGAAATATCTACTACTTCATCGCTTACATTGGCAAGTATTCCAATATTACTTTCTGTAAGATTTACGCACCTTGATAGAATTTCTTTTTCGAGAGTATGGAGCTCGGCTCCACTCAGTAATAATGAAGAAATTTCTCTTAAATCTCTTTGAAGCCGTGCATTTAAATGATTTAATTTTTCTGAATTTCTTCGCGTGGTAATGTCTCTTGAAATATAAATTAAACCCAGAGGTGTATCAGTAATATCACTCAGCAAAGAAACATTCCCTTCAACCCACATGACCGAACCGTCCGCTTTATATTCTTCGCGCAAAAAATAATAAGTTCGATAAACTTCCAGTTCCTTGGTCATTTGTAGTATTACTTCGGTATCCGGCTCCGGGAATAAATTAAAATCTTTATTTATAATCTTGTCAATTACTTCATTTGACTTCCTGCCATAGATCTTTTCAGCTCCTTTGTTCCAGAAAAGAATACGGTTATTGAAATCAGTTGTATAAATAGCATCCTCAACATTATCAAGCATATCTAATTGCGAAAGATATTTTTCGAGGACAGATTTTCTCTCAGTAATTTCTTCAAGAAGTACAATGGCTATATGTTCAGATGTGTTTTCGTCCTTAGTTGGATATGCAGTAGCCAAGAACCATCGATTATTGTTGGGATCATATTCTTCTTCGGAAATAATTTTATTATCCTTGAAGGCACGATAAGGCGTACAAATTTCGGCGGAATCAGAATTGTTTATCGTTTTATGATAGGTGTGGTTTTCTATGTAATCTTTACCGTACCAAAATGTAAGAACATCATTAGCCCATTTAATATTGAATTTTGTGTCGACAATGCAAATACCAAAACCTGCGGAAGAAAATGTTTTTATTAGGTCGGGGAAAAATTTACTATTTAGGTTCAAGTTTTTCCTTTATGCTCACTCAATATTATATTTTTTGATCTTTGAGTATAAGGTTTTCTTGCTGATTCCGAGCTTGTTCGCTGATTTATCACGATCCCAATTATTCTCCTTGAGTACTGCTTCAATGTGAATCTTTTCAATCTGTTCCGATGAGTATTCAGAAAGGGGTTTATCAAAGATTTCACTCTCTTTAATAGTCGAACCGTTACTTTCAGCAGCAGGCAGATAATTATAATTAAAGTGTTTTGGGAAAATTGTTTCACCATCACTGAAGATTAGACTGCGCTCAATTAAATGTTCCAGTTCTCTTATGTTGCCTGGAAATTGATGTGTTAACAGAAAGTTTTCAGCCTCCTCTGATAATAATTTTATAGACTTAGATTTTGATTTCAGCTTTAAGAAAAAATTAGCGAGAGGAATTATATCATCTTTCCGATTACGCAAGGGGGGGGCAACCAAAGTTATCACATTCAATCTAAACAGAAGGTCCTGCCGAAATTTTTTCTCCTGCGCCTCTTCTTCGAGGTTTTTATTTGTTGCTGCAATTATTCTCACATCCGATTTACGAGTACTCAAACTTCCAATACGACGAAATTCGCCTGTTTCAAGAAATCTTAAAAGCTTAGGTTGGATTTGAAGAGAAAGCTCGCCGATTTCATCCAAAAATAGACTTCCGCCATTGGCAATTTCTACAAGACCAAGTTTTGTATTTTTTGCATCTGTGAATGAACCTTTTTCATGACCGAATAATTCACTTTCGAATAACGTGTCTGGAAAGGAGGCACAGTTCAATGTTACGATTGGTTTAGAGTTTCGCGGACTGACAGAATGAATATATTTCGCTAATAATTCCTTTCCCGTTCCAGTTTCACCTTGAATAAGGATTGGCAGCTCAGAATTTGCTGCTCTGCTGGCAACTTCAAGCAATTGTTTAATGGTAGGGCTTTCTCCGATTATATTTATTCCTTGCCGTTGTTCAATTTCCTTCGAGAGAATAGTAATATTAGTAAGCAGATTTTTCTTTTCAATGCTTTTTTCAACGATTTGCAGCAATTCATCCATTCGAAATGGTTTGTTGATGTAATCGTAGGCCCCAAGTTTCATACATTGAACGGCTGTATTTACGTCTGCTGAACCGGTCAACATTATTACTTGAGTGAAGGGGGTATTAGACGATGCAAATTTTAGAACTTCTATTCCAGGAACTCTCGGGATGTCAAGGTCAAGCAGTAAAATGTCGTAAGGAGATGCTTTCAATTTTTCAATTGCATCGTCCCCGGCATTCACGGTGTGACATTCGTATTCAGAAGTTGATAATTCTTCTTGAATCGAGTTCGCTATTTTAATATCATCATCACAAATGAGGATAAATCCTCTCTTTATACTCGCCATATATGCTCCTAATGGCTAAAATATAAAAATAATTTTGCAAATCTCCACTTGTTATTTTTTAAGGATTATCAATTTCTATTAAACAGCCTGTGCCATCAAGAATTGGCCATTCGGCTCATTCTTTAAGTTCAGCTTTATCATATACTTCAACTCATCGAAATGAAAAACCTTGGGTTCGATTGTATTATAAACATTTTCCCTGGTGAAGTTTATCAGAGCATTTTGTCTTACGTCTTCGATACTAATTATTTCGACATTATGCACATCTTCATTAATATCTGACCGTTCAATAATAACAGTGTCGCCAGACTTGAGGCTCCTGCTGTCAATGAATTGGAAATTGAAATCAATTGTTGTATCAAATACGAACTTGAAATCTTTAAACTTCAACAAAAAAGCCTCTTCTATTATTTCGCCGTATAAATGTTCATCTTTTTCGAGCATAACTTTATAGCCATCCATATAGTAAAGATTGTGCTCTCCATTTTCAGAAAAGATAAAAGTCCCTTGTTGGAACTGTTTTGAAAGTGATACCATAGTTTTCAAATCCGGCTTTAATATAAAAAATGATATTTCACGTGTGTTTATTGGCTCTTTAAAATTGATCATCCACCTTCCTTGAAATTTAACATAGTTTAAACCAAGCCGTTGAAGTTCAATCTCCAGTTTTTTGACTTCGATTTTTTGAATTTTATTTTTTGGATTTTCAATCCCTTGGAGAGTTATTACTCCAAAACCATTCTTTTTGAAAAACTGAATTATATTATTCAGTGAGTGAGTCCCCAGTACAAAAATTTCTTTTGTCTGAATCGCTCTATTATTTCTGCCAATAAGCTTTAGTAGATTTTGGTTGCTCATTTTCTTTCTCCTTTTTGATGCAATTATAATTTTCTGAGAAAGAAAATTGGTATCATTTAATGATACTTTTTTAATAATGGATTTGCCCGATTAGTAGTTAGAAATGGCTTCTTTAGCCAAACGGATTACTTCCTTTTTCAATGACACTGGTGATATCACTTTTACACCTTCACCGAATGAAATAATCCAAGTTGCTGCTTCTGCAAGGGAATTTACCGTCGCTTCATAAATTATCGAACCATCACCGAAGTCTTTTATTTTTTGCGTTTCAATATACTCACGTTCTTTTATGAATTCAGCCCACTTCTTTGAAAATTGAATCTTAATATCATAATGCTCTTTTCCGACCCAGCTTCTGAGTGAAAACTTAAACATCGAATCAATTACATCATCTGAAATTGGAGAAAAACTTTGTGAGGTCTTTTGCACGGATTCAATTTTAGATATAATATACTGTTTGATTATTCCATTGTTTTCAGCGAGTACCCGCCAATCGTTGCCAGATTGAAAGATCCTAATTGGATTAATCCGAATATCTTTTTTAAGTACGTCGGCTTTTGAATGATAGCTAATCAATAAAATTTTATGAGTTTCAATTGCATCCTGTATCTGAATTATCAAGTTCAGTGATTTCAATCCATGTTTCTTTATTAGCAGCGAGGTCGCTTTATCATGAAACGACTCAGAGTAAGAAAAACTGATATACTCAAGTATTAATTCCTTTAATTTGCTATTTGAAATAGTAGAGAGAATTCGAATACCTTTGTTTTTTGAAGAGTGAATGTCAACTCCTTGAGATCGCAATTCTCGTAAGTCTCTCTTAATGGTTAACTCCTCGACATCGAACCTATCAGCTAAATCGAAAGTTGTGAAGACATTTTCACCTGAAATCGCGGATCCAATAATTTCCAATTGACGTTTAATTTTCTTTTTGTATTCTGACATATTCACATATAAGATGCAAAATCATTCTTAAAAGAAAAAATGATTTGTATACAATTAATACATTATTCGACCGTAAATATCCAATTCGATTGAAAGACATTGTTAAATGTATTACATTGAAATAAATTATTTTAGACGGTATAAAAAATGACAAACGGATTTAATACAGAAAAATTTTTAGTGCGAGAAGGTCAAAATGTAGACCTTAGTAAATACGATCCAAAATTCACTGGTGAGTTTACAAGTAAGGTCGATGTTAAATCTCTTTTAAAAACCAATAGAAAAAAATTGAGCCGACTCCAGTCGAAACTCTATGCACAAAATCAATACTCATTGCTGATAATACTGCAGGGGATGGATGCATCTGGAAAAGATGGAATAATCAAAAATGTAATGTCGGGAGTTAATCCGCAAGGATGTCAAGTGTTCAGTTTTAAAGAACCATCGAAAGAAGAACTCGACCATGATTATCTTTGGAGGATTCACAAAGCAATTCCAGAACGTGGTAGGATAGGAATATTCAACCGTTCACATTATGAAGAAGTAGTAATTGTTCAGGTCCATGATTTGATCCGTAAACAAAATATTCCTCAAAAGCTAATAACCGAAAACATCTGGCGTGAAAGATATAAACAGATAAATGACTTTGAAAAGTACTTGTTCCAAAATGGTGTCATAATCTTGAAGTTTTACCTGAACATTTCTATTGAAGAACAAATGGAAAGATTCATTTCAAGGATTGATTCAGAAACAAAAAATTGGAAATTCTCACTTAAAGATATTGAAGAAAGAAAATATTGGAACGACTACATGAAGGCATACGAGGATGCATTTTCCTATACGAGTAAAGATTACGCACCTTGGTACATAATTCCATCAGACAGAAAATGGTTCTCCCGCTATGCAGTCAGCGAAATAATAGTCCAAAAATTGGATAAATGTGAACTTACTTATCCCCTTTTAGATGCTGACACAAAATCCAAGTTGGAACTAATCAAAGAGCAATTCCTGAAAGATAAAGATAGTACTCAATCCACGGATCCATCCAATTCGCAGAGGTTATCATGAAGTATTTTGTTTTGTTAACATTTTTCCTCGCCTCGCAAGCAGTTTCTCAGCAAGATGAAAACACGATGGTAAATAACCTATTAGATAGTTGGCATAAATCCGCTGAGATTTCTGACCAAGAATCTTATTTTAATTTCATTGATGCTGAGGGAATCTTTTTGGGAACAGACGCTGAAGAAAGATGGACTAAAACCGAATTCTTGAAATGGTCAGCTCCATATTTTGAAAGATCGTCTGCCTGGTCATTAATTCCGATTCGCAGAAATGTGATATTTTCGGGGGATACGGCGGTCGCTTGGTTTGATGAAGATCTTGAAACTGGGATGGGACCTTGCCGAGGTTCTGGAGTCCTAGTGAAAAAAGGAAACAATTGGAAGTTAGTGCATTATAATCTTGCCCTCACTATTCCTAACGAAGCTGTTAAAGAAATTCAACAGATTGTCCAAGAGAAATTGAAGTTAAGAAAATAAGTTTGGGTTCAAGCTCGGTTCTTTATTTAGAGAGTTGATTAAAAAGAAAGAGTGCTTCCCGATTGGGAAGCACTCTATGATAGAGAGAGTTATTTGAGGAGTAACATTTTCTTAACACTGATGAAACTGCCTGCCTCAATTCGGTAGAGATAAACTCCGGAAGAAAGTCCATTCGCATCAAATTGAACTTCATGATAACCAGCGTTTAACTCTTGGCTCACTAAATTTGCCACTCTTTCACCAATCAAGTTATAAACTGCGATCTTTACATTAGCTTTTTCAGGTAATCCAAATCGAATAACAGTGTTCGGATTAAATGGATTTGGATAGTTTTGCATTAATTTATATCCGTTCGGTATCGTGCCATTCGTCTTATCTCCAACTGAGGTTGTTGAAGTCGGACTGACTAATAAATCTGCATCTTTCGATGAGTTATTCGCATAATCAACGGTTAAGCTAGGCGTAGTTCCCTGTAAGTAACCGACCGCATCAACAGCAAGTGTATAATTTCCAGCAGGCAAATCTTCTATAGAGTATTTGCCATCTGCATCTGTTTCAGCTGATCCGGCAATATTCCCCTCAACATCGACCGCGAGGACTATTCCACCGACTAAATTATCACCTTGTGTAGTTCTAACTTTTCCGGCAATCACAGCGAAGCCGGTATCGGTTCTTGCAAGAAGATTTATATCCAATGCTAATAATACTCCTGTTTCTGTGACTGTTACAGTATCCGCTTGTCTCCAGGTTTTTGCTACGCCGCTTTGTTTGTAATATCCTGGGAAGAAAGGAAATCTCGGGATTGCTTGAATGATATATTTACCTGGTTCGAGATTTTCAATTAGATAATTTCCGAGCGAATCTGATCTGGTAGATTTGAATGGTCTGAATCCTATATTCAACAACCGATAAAGAGTAATATGTGCTGGAACACCCTCGCTCGAAGTGAAGTGTTTAACTTGTCCGCTGACACCATTTGCATATACTGGTTTCAAATCCATTGTAAAGTTGATGTCAGTTTTATTTTCATTTACGAGGATTTTATCTGCCTCGAGGAAAGATCTTTTATTATTCCAATATTCCGGATAGTATGTATGATTAAACGGTTTTGCAAATACAACATATTCCATTCCGCCTATCACTCTAAAATTGTAATTACCGAGACTGTCAGTTACAATTGTGTGATGAAGTGGGACTATTGAGGGATTTGGATTTGGAGTATTGCGAATTAAAAATACTGTCATAGCAGATCTTACCGGCTCACCAGAAGCATTTTTTACCCATCCGCTGATATTATAAAAAACCGGTGGAGGAACTTTGCTTAATCCTGCTGATGCATTGAATGGAGCAAAATCTCCTAGTAGAATTGAATCCGCTGTTCGGAAATCTGATTTGTCATTGTAAAATTCTGGAATGTAGGATGCTTTTAAATATTTGATTTTATACCAGCCAATAGGAAGAGCTTTATTGAAATTTCCGGAATTGTCAGTATATGTTAAATCATGTCTGTTCGCACCAAGATTTATAAAATAGACTGCAACACCAGATATCGGGCTGCCTGTAGAATCATCTGTGACAGTTCCGGTGATAAACCCAAGTGGACCATAAACGAAAATCTTAAATCCATGAAAAGCAACCCCGCCTTTTGAACTTGTTGCTTTCACTTGAACATGGAAATCACCGCTCATTGTTGGTGTCCAGAGAATTAATCCAGTCGATGCATCTATTGTCATTCCATCGGGACTTAATTCTAAAGAGTAGGTGATAACTGCTGTTGGATTGTTGCTGACAGCGTTTGCATCATAAACAAATTGCACACCGACTGAACCTGTTCGTGGAGGTTCGCTCACAAATTTTACGAAATCTGGAATTGGGGGTGTTGTTACTGTCGCATGATTGGATTCTGGACTGATTCCTGAAGAATTGAATGCCTTAACGTAGTACTCGAAAGTTTTTTCCGGAGTTACATTATAATCAAAAAACTTTGTGCCGCGCCAGCCATCCATGATCATACGAAATTCCGTTGAATTTGGATCTTTCCGAAAGATTTTGAAATGATACATTGTTGGAGTTGGGGAAGACGGCATAGTCCAATTTAATTCAACAAAACCGTAAGCATTTGTTGGTGTCGGACCGTGTGTCCTGAATTCCGCCGTTAGATTTTCCGGCGCTGGTATTTGTGCAAAAATAGATGCAGCAAATAGCAGTAGAAAAAATGCTGTATACTTATTTATTGTTTTCATGTTGTCCTCTTTTGTTAATGATTGAATTCATTGCAGTTTGAGAGTCAATAATAATGCCGAGGTTCAGTTTTGGGCTATTGGGAATATGTAATATTATGAAAAATCTGCAGGATGAGTGATAATTAGTTTTTTTGTGGATTTTTTCAAGATTTAAATGTAAAAATTCCAAGAAATTCATCTAAAAAAAATTTCCTCTCAGAATGGAATAGTTTTTCGCAAGTTTGGTACTACGCAGAATTTTCGCAGTTGACGAATTTTTTTCATGGATAAATTGATTTATCCAAATCCGATTTCAGACTTAAAGTGGGAGTCTTAATCTAAAAATTGCATCAAAGTTTCTTGTGAAAGGAGTGAGATTGTAATCCCGATTTGAGGTAAAATATTCCGCACCACTGTTCGATAAGAATGCAAGATCAATTTGGGAGTATAACCAAACAAGAGTAAGTGAAATTAATGAAATGTTTCTCAGTTTATAAGATGTGTTATAAGAATTATAAAGTTCATCGATTTGTGGTTGTGTTGTGGCGGCAAGATAATCCTTTTCCTTGCTGTGTGCATCGAATGAGAAGTAAATAGATGAGGTGAGCGTAACAGCTGTTGAAGAAATCAAAAACCATCCCTTTGTATTGCTTCCATTATTGAGATGTCCCCAGCCTGGAAGAATTAGTGATTTAATAAATGAAGTTTTTAAATTCGTTGAACTAGATTGGAACTTGTCCTTTTCAATCTTTAACAAAGAATCAATATTAATTTTCTCTTCAACTTTAATTTGCTTTGGCGGCTCGCTTGAATATTCTTTTTTTATTGATTTGTAGAATGAAACAATCTTTGGTGAATTTTTGAGTGAATCCAAATTGTATTGATTGTTGAGTTTTAGAATTTCTTTAAAACTTTCTTTTGAGGAATTTTCATCCCAAAGAGAGTAGTGTGAAATCGCTTTCATCCTTAGAATTTCGATTCTATCATTGAGCAGCAAAGAATCGCTGGTATTAAGAATTTTTTCAGAAAGGGAGATAACATTTTTGTAATCAAATGTTTCAAACTTATTTTTTATTGAATCAAGTTCTGAGGAAATCTGTTGTGAGAAAAGCTCCTGCTTCAGACTGGCGCCTTGAAGTACTATCAGCAATATGCAGTATCTAAGCATTATTTTAAGAGCACCATTTTTTTCGAAGCTGTGAATTGTTTCGCTGAAAGTTTGTAAAGATAAACACCTGCCGAAAGCGGATTGTTAAGATCATCCTTCCCCAGCCATTCCAATTCGTGTACACCAGCTTGAAATTCTTCATTGCAAAGTGTCTTTACTTTTTCCCCTAAGAGATTGAAGATTTCTATCAAAATATTCGATTTTTGAGCAATTTTGAAAGAAATTGTTGTCGAAGGATTGAATGGATTCGGATAGTTTTGCATTAATGTAAATTCTGTAGGAGACAGATGAGTTTCTTCGACATTAGTCATTAAATCTAAATGTTCGACGAATGGCACATCCCGTCTTGATAAATCTTCGCCGCCAAAAACGTAAACAGAATTTTTAAATCTTACTGCAATTGGATTTCGTCGTGGAAAATTAAGAGAGGGACCAAATCGGATTGTGATATTGCCCGGCGCTGCAGTGAAAATTTCAGTTGAAGTCATGGCTCGAATACTTTCATTATATCCCCCAATAATTATAATTTTATCGTCATCAAAATTGATGGCTGCAGCACCAGCCCTTGCAAGATTTAATGGAATTGATATTTGATGAAAGTGTTTAGTGAATGCGTTGAATCTGAATATTTTCGGAGTCACACCAAAAGCAACTCCACCAAAGATAAAAATGTCGTTCCTAATAGATGCAACAGCTTGATGAATT
The DNA here is from genome assembly GCA_016873845.1 of Ignavibacteria bacterium. Lineage (NCBI taxonomy): Bacteria > Pseudomonadati > Ignavibacteriota > Ignavibacteria > Ignavibacteria bacterium. Next base: position 19,886 of record VGVX01000014.1, on the reverse strand, counting down.
GGCAATTGGATATTCGTATAAACTGAATCAAAAATAAATGTAACGGAATCATTTTTTACATCATACTCAGAAATATATGCTAAATGGTTTGGCATGATCGAAGGATTGTTTTTTGATCCGCCGATTAAATACAATTTTTCCCCTATTACTTCTCCGCTGAGAAAAATGCGATTGAAATTTTCATTGAATCGGAAAAAGTATGGATCGCTTTTAAGATTCCACATCTCCATTGAAAAATAATTTGAAGGGGATGGGCCTCTAACGCTGCCACCGCAGATGATTACACTGTCTTTAAACTGTGCAGCGAGAAACGCCGAGCGGCTTAGTCGCATGTGCCCAAATACACGCCATCGATTCGCTTTCGGATTATATTCTTGAATTAGATTAATCGGTATTCCGAGTGAGTCTGAAAATCCACCTAAGATGTAAATCATAGAATCTTTCACAACTGCTTGTCCGTCAGAAACTGGAAATGGCATTTGACTTACAATCTTCCAACTTGGTGTCTGGGAATATATCATGCTGCTGGTTATGACCAGTAAGATAATCAATATTTTAACATATACTTTCATGACCTAAAAAACATTTATTATAAAATAACTCAATAATCGTACCAGTAAATTCATCTGCATTATCACTTTTGGATAAAATTATATTTAAATATCAATGTGTCGCTTTTTTTTATTTCGATTTGAGTAGTAAAAGTCTCAAAATTTGGATTTGAAATCGATAGTTTATATTTACCTGGCTTTAGTGAAATCGGTCTTCGAAATGGGGTTTGTCCGAATGAATTACCATTTAAGAGAATTTCTCCCCAAGGGTAGATTTGGCACTCTAGGAATCCGTAAATATCAAATAAATTTACTTCCAATAATTCAAATTCATCTGGTCTGATAGAAATTTTTTGCGTGTATACCGGGAAGTCTGGGTGAACCAGCTTTAATTCGTATTCGCCAGGCAAGAAACGTATTGGTTGTTCGAGTGGCGTAGTATCGATTTTTTTACCGTCAATGTATACATCAGCCCAAGGAAGACATTCAATTGTCAATTTTCCCGGAACATTTGATGGAATTGTTTTATTGTTCGAATTATTCACTTGAAGATTTTCAGAATTGACAACAATTGGATCTGAAATTTGCCCTGAATCCTCTCTTTCGTTTTTATTCTGACTGGATTTTAATTCATCAGTATTCTTAGTTAGGTTATTATCATCAGCGTTAGAAGACTTGGCGGTGTCAATAATTGGTGCATTTTCATTAGTCGCATTTGAGGTTGAATTAGTTGAAAAATGATAAATAAAAAACAAAAGGGCAGCAATTACTAAAATTGCAAATACCGGTAATAGTTTCCTTAGTGTAAAATTGTTTTGAGAGACAACCTCAGTTTGCTTATCAATAGTAACTCCAAGTATATTCAAGACGGTTTCGGCAGAATCTGCTCGGCTTCTCAGACTTTTCTTCAAAAGGGATCGAACCGCAGTTTGATAATGGCTCGGGAGGCCTGCCAATTGACTATTAAAATTTTCATCATCAAAAGTAAGGATGTTATTTATTGTCGAATTTAAATCTTGTCCTACAAATGGATTTTTGCCTGCAAATATTTCGAAGGCGACAATTCCTCCAGAGAATAGATCGCTTTGATTTGTCAGCTGTTCTCCTCGGATTTGCTCTGGTGACATGTAACTAGGAGTTCCGACAATTGAAGATTTATTTGTAACAAGATTTTCTTCACTTGTGAGAGCTAATCCGAAGTCTGCTATTTTCAGATGATAACGATCGTTGATAAGAATGTTTTCGGGTTTTAGATCTCTATGGACGATCGAATTTTTATGAGCGTAAGCCAATCCTTTAAACATCTGAACAACGATTGATAACTTTTGTTCGATGCTGAGTGTATTACTTTTCAAGACCTGCCGAAGATTTCTACTTTCAAAATGCTCGAACGAAATGTAGAAGTGTTCCCTGAACATTCCGAAATCGAGTACCTTAATAATATTCGGATGGTCGAGCTTTGCGAGGATTTTTGCTTCACGCTTAAACCGCTCAAGTATTGTTGGATCAGAAAGATTAACTGAATCTAGAGTCTTTAAAATTATTTTCTTTCCAAGAAAAATATGGTTGGCTAGATAAACACTCGTGAACTCATCTTTTTTTAGAGTCTCTAGAACTTCGAATTTTTCGAAAAGATATTTATCTTTTTGATTATTCAATTTGGATCCTTGCCTTCGATTTCTTTTAATTTCATTTGCACCCATCGAACAGAAACTCCAAGAGATTTTGCAGTAAGTGTGCGGTTGTCATCGAACTGTTTTAATCTTTTATTCAATAATTGCATTTGAAAATCTTCGAGTGTACCTTTAAAGTTCACCAAGTTTTGTCCTTCTTCAATTACAATATGTTCCGGTGCCAGTTCACTTTCGTCGCAAAGTATTAATGCTCTCTGAAGCACATTTTGAAGCTGTCTTACATTCCCTGGCCAATAATGGCTCTCTAATTTCTTAACTGTATCAGGTAATAGCTTAACATTATCGTTGGAAAATTTTTTTGTAAAGTGATGTGCAAGAATTGAAATATCCCCTTTGCGTTCACGAAGCGGTGGAATAATTATTGGGAAGACATTTAACCTATAATAAAGGTCTTCTCTGAACTTCCCTTCGCCCACAAGTTCTTTTAAGTCTTGATTTGTGGCAGCAATGATTCTTACGTCTACCTTGATGGTTTGCGTATCACCAAGACGGATGATTTCTCTATTCTGAAGAACACGCAGCAATTTTGCCTGAAGTGCTGATGAGATATCTGCAATCTCATCCAAAAAAAATGTTCCTTGTTCGGCGACTTCGAACAAGCCTTTTTTATCAGAAGTTGCTCCGGTAAAAGCTCCTTTCTTATAACCAAATAGTTCACTCTCGAGTAAAGTGTCGGGAATTGAGCCGCAGAATTGAGCCAAGTACGGTTTATCTCTCCGCGAACTCAAATTATGAATTGCTTGTGCAATAAGCTCTTTTCCAGTTCCGCTTTCACCAAGAAGAAGCACTGTCGCATCAGTCCCTGCGACTTTGTGGATTAAGCTTACAAGATTTTTCATCGCAGGACTCTCACCAATCATATCTGGAATGCTTTGAAATGATTGAAGTTGATTTCGCAGGAGAAGATTTTCATCTTTCAATTTTTCTATGTCGCTAATCTTTTCTAAAGCAAGTGAGACTAAATTCGAAACGAAATCAAGAAAGATCAGATTTTCTTCAGTGAATTCTTTTCTGTTTATTCGACTGTCAGCAAATATAACTCCCCAAACATTTTCATCTCTAATAATTGGTACGCCAAGAACTGATTTAATATTGTGAATTTGAACACTATCGAACTGTGAAAGTTTTGGATCGCTCTGAACATCGTGATAAAGGCAGGGTTTTTTTGAGCTAATTACTTGCTGAAGAATACCTGATGAAAAAGTTGAGAGGTCTTGAATATTTTCCTTCTGAAGATTTCGAGCTGCGATGATCAAGAACTGACTTGTATTCGCATCAAATTTTGCGAACAAGCCGCGTTCAGCATTGATTACTTGGATTATTAAATCGAGAGTTTCTTCAATTAACGTTTCTTGATAAGCAACAGAATTCAATCTCTGGCTGATGTGATAAAGAATATCGAACTGCTCTCTGCTGATGGTTTTGATTTGTTCTATTTCAGGTTTTACTTTTGGCATAATATTTAATTAACTCTGAATGAAGCCGGTTTCGATCTTGATTTGTTTGAGAATTTATCTACGCACCATAAAACCCAAAAATATCCTCGAGAGGGGAGAGTTGCCGTAATTGTAACTGCTATACTATCCGCACTGATTTTATCTTTCTGCCAGACAGCTGCAGGAGGAATATCATCAGTTAAAACCTCCGCAGTATATGTGAATTCGAAACCAGGCGTAAACCTTCTCCACTTAAGTATCGGAGATGAAGTAACAGATTCGCCGTTCAATGGGTAATCAAGAATTATTTCCTGTTTAATTGCACGATTGAGCTTATCACTTCCAATTGTATGTGTTTTGCTGAACAAATCCTTAACGATTATATTGAACTGTAAACCGATTGCTTCTTCAATATCATCAATTTTGAGATCACTCTGCGAAAATATTTTTTCATACATTTTGGATGTTGCATTGTAAATCAAATCAAGCTTAACATTGAGATCTGTATTTTCGAGGAAAACCGAATCGATGTCATTGTCCTTGTCTGAAACTTTTGCTTTTACTTCTAAAGAAGCCGTCTGAATATCCGGATATTGATTTAAAACAGTTGTAAAAAGCACAAGACTGTCGAGTTTTGGAATTTCATTTAGGAACGATTGAATATTATAATTTTTTTTGTCCTGCCAGTCAATGTAAACTGAATCGATGGCGTAACCTTCTTTTTGAATTGTGAGCCATCCATTGTAGGGGAACACATTCTCAATTTTGAAATATCCTGAAGCGTTGGTTTTGACCAATTTATTTTCTCCGCTCCAGTTTATTAAAACCTCGCTGATGGCTTTTCTTGGTACCGCAAAAGTCTGGATAGTTCCTTCAATTGAGGCAAAAGCAAAATTTGGATTATTCGGATCAAGCGGATTATTGCGCGGTGCATCGCATGAAATATTTGATAACACAAACAAAACAAATACCGAAAAATTTAAGAACTTATTACAAAGATGCTGCTTGTGTATTTTCAGATGTGGAAATGTCATCTATTTAATTATCGAACAATCTTTGTCAAATATAATTTTTTTGGAAACAAGATATGACTTTTTGTTACTGATAATAAATGAATTTTCGTTTATCTCAGAAACAAAATTGCTACACCGAGCACTGTAATGAAAGCGCCAAGAATCGCTCGCCAGCTGAGCGGTTCCTTGTAGAAATACTTTACGAGTGGAAGCATGATCACAGGAACTGTCCCCATAATCGTTGCGGCGATACCGACTTTGGTGTTTGCAATGGCGATAAGTGAGAAAGTGATCCCAAGAACTGGACCGGCAATTGATCCGCCAATAGTTAAAGTTAATGCTTTGGTGTCTTTCTGAAATGTTTTGATTGGATTTTTGAATTTCCCTAGAAGGAGTACTATAGGGAAGAGTATGATGATCGAGGAAATTAATCTTACAATTGTCGCAATCAATCCATTTATGCTTCCTTCGTTGAAAGCGAACTTAGCAAAAATTAATGCAGCCCCTTGTCCTGCAGCACCAAGAAATCCAAAAATTATTCCTGTGTAGTTGTGTTTTTTAGAGGACTTATCCTTTTCATTCCGCTCCAAAACTACAAGTGCAATTCCACAAATTGTAATTAGCATTCCAACGATTCCCCAGAAAAATAGAATTTCTTTCAGAACAAAATATGCGAGCAGAGCAGAAATTATTGGAGCGCTTGACATTATCAGCATGCTGACTCTTGCGCCAATTTGCTGATAAGCTTTGAAGAGAAACGAATCACCAAATGCAAGTCCGAATAAACCGCTGACAGCGAGATTAAAAATCTGAGATCCCGAAAGGGAAAAATCGATTTGGAATAATAGAATAATTAGTCCCAAAATAATAATAGCAAAAAGCTGGCGAGTGACGTTAAGTTGTGTTGAACCGATACGTATTGCTGCGGCAGCAAACAGCATTGAGGTGGCTGACCAAAGGATGGCAGTTAGAAGTGCGCTTAGTTCACCTAAAAGGGGCATAGTTGTGTCTTATTCATTTAACAATCATATGTAAGATAAGAACTAGGGAGTTTGGGTGAAATAATTTTTGGATTGTGATTCAACTAATTTCCATCGTGATTCTTTGAGTCTTAGTTCCGTTAGCTAACGGATTAGTGGCAATAAATTCAATAGTTAAACAAATTAAATGTAGCTACCACAAAGTCACTAAGTCACGAGGTCTCACAAAGTCATTTTGAGAAAATCTCTACTGTTCAATTTTAATACGCTCAATAATCAAATTAATCACATGATCAGATGCTTCAATTACTTTTTCAGAGATCTTCTCGCCAAAACTAAAGTTCTTTCCTTCGATTCCATAAATAAGTAATCGTTCAGGTAACTCTCCTAGTTTTCGGCTTACTTCGACCGCTTCCGCTAATCCGAATGCGTGTGAGGAATAATTGAAAAATTTTATCGGAAGCGATTGTTCTGTTACATCAAACTTAAATATTTTTCCTGGCTTGCTTCCAGAATTAACCGCATCCACAACAATTACAAATTTTTGGTTCTTCCATAATTCAATCAATTCAGAACCTTCGCCGCTTGCCTCAATTACTACGATATTTGGCAGGTTCAACTGCTTGATTTTTCGAGAGATAAGAATACCAATTCCATCGTCGCTGCGGAATTCATTGCCAATGCCGATTAGAAGAATATTCAACATGGATTGAAAAAATAGAACGCAGATGACGCAGATTGAACAGATTTTCGCAGATTGAGAAAAGAATTGGAGAAGAATAAATCAGTCATTTTCAAATTTCAGTTTCAAAAAGTGTGTGGCGCAGGAAATGCAAGGATCGTAGTTTCTTATCGTCTGTTCGCATTTCCAGGTTAATTCATCTTTTTGAAGATTAATATTTTTTTCAACGAATTTTAAGAGATCGTCTTCAATCTGTTTTTGATTTTGAGAAGTTGGTGGGACGATTTTCGCATCTTGAATTATCCCTTCGTCATCAATTCTGTATCGATGATATAAAATTCCTCGTGGAGCTTCCGTACATGCATATCCAGTTCCAGCTTTCGGCTCTACATCTACAAAAGGTCTTTCCGGAATATCAAGCTGCTCAATTATTCGCAGCGCTTCATCGCAGGCGTAAAGTGTTTCGAGTGCACGTACAATAATTCCTTTGAATGGATTATTCATTGGTGGAGTTAAATCAACATCATTAGCGACTTGTTTTGTTATCGTTGAGAGTTTGTCAAAATTTAGGTTGTATCGCGCAAGAGGTCCGACAAAGTAATTTTCCTCTTTTAGTTTTAGTGATTGAAGTGCATTCGAATGTTGAACATGTTCTTCGATAAAATGATCTTCGTATTCATTGATACTAATATCGAGCCCATCGTTCGAAATCAATCTTCCCTCGTTCAATGGATATTCATTTGGATTTGAAAGAGAGACAAATTTATAATTTTGATCAAAATCTGGGAAGGGAAGAGACGCAGTCCATTTAACTGTTTCGATAGCTGCATCGCGAGCCCACTTAAGCCGGTCTGAAATTATGAGGAATTCCGATTTTGCGGGTATCTTATAGAAACCCCCGACACGTACATTAATTGGATGGATTTCTCTCCCACCCAGAAGATTAACAATATCGTTTCCAGTTTTTTTAAGCTCCAAAGCTTTTTTAACTGTTTCAGGATGATCGGCTGCCATTTGAATGGCGTCATCATACCCCAAAAAATCTGGTGCATGAAGAAGATAAATGTGAAGTGTGTGGCTTTCGATCCATTCTCCGCAGTAGAGTAAGCGGCGGAGTTCTCGAAGCTGACCATCGATTTTTACTCCAAGAATATTTTCCATTGCATGAATTGAACTCATTTGATATGCAATGGGGCAAATTCCGCAGATACGAGCAGTTATATCCGGTGCTTCTGTATAATGTCTGCCGCGAAGAAATGCTTCAAAAAATCTCGGCGGCTCGAAAATTTTAAATTTTACATCTTTAACTTTGTTGTCTTTGATCTTTACAAGGAGTGAGCCCTCACCTTCAACTCGTGCAAGATAATCAACTTTAATCGTTTTACTATTCATGAGCCTCACTCTCCTTACGAAATGCATCTGCATAAGCGTTAAATCCACGGAAGGTTCTCACAATCTCATCATTTTTTAAACCATTTGAGCTAAACCACTCTGCCAACGAGCTTGTATTTGTCGTCTCTTTCGGGCCGTAGCATCCAAAGCAGCCTCGATCGTAAGAGGGGCAGAGTGCATTACAACCGGCATGAGTTACTGGACCTAAGCAAGGGATGTTTTTTGTAACCATTACGCACACACTTGAGCGTCTTTTACATTCAATACAAACACTATGAGGTGAAATATTTGGTTTTCTATTATTCAGGAATGCGTTCACAACTTCAAGCAGTTGATATTTATTGATTGGGCAGCCGCGCAGTTCAAAATCAACATAAACGTGATTCGAGATCGGTGTTGATGTGCTTAATGTATCTATGAATTTGGGATTTGCATAGACAATATTTGTGAACTCTTTAACATCTTTAAAATTTCTCAATGCTTGAATTCCGCCGGCAGTTGCGCATGCACCAATCGTTACAAGAAATTTTGATTGTCTTCTTACTTTATGAATTCTCTCAGCGTCATGCGGTGTAGTGATAGAACCTTCCACGAGCGAAAGGTCATAAGGACCTTTTGAAACAGCACGTGAAGCTTCGGGGAAATTAGCTATATCGATAAATCCGGCAACACTTAATAACTCATCTTCGCAATCGAGTAAGCTTAACTGGCAGCCATCACATGAAGCGAATTTCCAAACAGCCAGTTTAGGTTTACTTTTTTTTGACATATTAAAACTCTCTTTTTCCGAAAATGTTTTGAATCTGGTCATAGCGGAAGACTGGTCCATCTTTACAAATAAACTCGGTGCCGTATAGGCAATGTCCGCACAAACCGATTCCGCATTTCATGTTTCTTTCCACTGAAACGTAAATGTTCTCAGAGGCAATACCACGCCTCGATATTTCAGTGATCGTGTATCTCATCATTATCTCGGGACCGCAGATCATAGCAATCGTATTGATCGGGTCAAAAGGGGCGCGTGGAATTAGTCTGGTTACTACACCGACATTACCATTCCATGCACGTGTTGCTCTATCAACAGTTACGTAAATGTCAATATCAAGTCTTGATTTTAATTTTTCTAATTCTTTACGGAACAAAATATCCTGCGGAGTTCGAGTTCCATAAAGCAAAATAATTTTTCCAAAATATTCACGTTTGGAAAGTATATGATAAATCACAGGTCTTAATGGAGCCAGTCCAATCCCACCGGCAACAAGTAACACGTCGTTTCCTTCGGCTTCTTTTACCGGCCAGTTTGTTCCGAAAGGTCCTCGGATGCCGATCACATCGCTTCTTTTTAATTTTGCCATTTCTTTTGTAACAGTTCCAACAGCGCGTGTTGTGTGAATCAATGATCCATTTTTAGTTGGATTGCCGCTTATTGAAATAGGAACTTCACCAATTCCGGCAATATAAAGCATGTTGAATTGCCCAGGAGCAAATGAGAATGTTCCGTTTTTCTCAATTGATTTAAGTTCAAGTGTGAATGTATCGTGCGTCTCTTTTATTACTCGTTGAATTTTATAAGGATGAGGAATCATCGGATCCATTATTGAGTGATTCATTTTTTTATTTTTGGTGTTGTTCCGCTGTAAACATCGAGAAGCTGCAATCGCATCGCATAAAGCCGTTGTTCGAATACACTTGCGAGTCTCTTCATTAATTCATAACCAAGTACATGATCATCTTCACATTTTCCGCGCAGACATTTTCCATCTAAAGCAATCGCTCTCGTAAGCTCTGTTGCTCTTCCGTCAAAATTCCATTCGTATGGAGGGATCAGCCACGACCAACCGAGTACTTCTCCTTCACCGATTGTTTGAATAGTTATCGGTCCGTATTCTGGGGTATAAATTTCAAGTGCAACTTTTCCCGATCGAAGAATATAAAACTCGTGTGCTTCTTCATTTTCTTTGAAGAGAAATTTATTTGGTTCAAATACAATATTCCTCGCACATCCAACTATTAGGTGAACATGCTCTGGACTTAAATCTTTTAGAAACGGATGTTCTACCAGAATCCTCTCAAGTGATTCCATTATTGGTTCTCCTCTATTAAAACTTGTTTAATATTTTTTGTCTCACGAATTGCGTTAATTTCAGCCGTGATATCTATCCCAACAGGGCACCAAGTGATGCACCTTCCGCATCCGACACAGCCAGATGATTCAAATTGTTTGTGCCAAGATGCAAATTTATGTGTCAGCCATTGACGGTAACGTGATTTAGTTGAATTACGAATGCTGCCGCCATGAATGTATGAAAAGTCAAGTGTAAAGCATGAATCCCACTTTCGAATTCTTTCAGCTTTTGTTCCAGTTAAATCTGTTATATCTTCTACAGTTGTGCAGAAGCAAGTCGGACATACCATTGTGCAATTCGCACATGACATGCATCTTTCTGCAACTTCGTCCCATCTTGGATGTTCAAAATTCTCAAATAGAATATCTTCGATTTTAGATACATCAATCTTGCGCTCCATCTGAGCGGCTGTAGTTTGAATTAAACTTTCAGCAGTTTGAATCTCTTTTTCATTCGGAGTGCTTGGATTTATTTTTTCTATAAATTTCTTACCGATTTCACTTCCTATATGGGAGATAAAATAGTGTGAATAATCTTGGTAAACTTCTGTCAGAGAAATATCGTATCCATTATTAACTTTTGGTCCGGCATTCATTGATGTGCAGAAACATGTCCCTTTGCTGGAAGTGCAATTCACCGCGATGATGAATAAATTCTCTCTTCTTTTTTTGTAGGAATGATCGATAAATTCCCCTTGAGTGAAAATTTTATCTTGTATCTGAATTGCATTTAATTCACATGCTCTAACGCCGATAAAAGCATATTTTTTCGGCGGCTCATCAATCGGTTTGAAAAAAAGATTCTTTTCCTCTTTATTAATCTCGAAGAGTTTTTGGACAGTGGGAAAAAGAAATTTTTTCCAGGATTGAGGTCCGCAAGTAAATTCAAATAAAGTATTTCTCCCAGATTTATTAATTCTGTATTTGCCAGGTTCTTGCTCATCTGTCCAGCCAATCGGTAAGTCGCTTGAGCTTTCAATTTCATCATAGATTACAGCTCCATCTTTCAGAACTGGCCCGATGAGATTATACCCATCACCTCTCAGAAGTTCAAATAGAGCATCAATTTCTTTAATCTCGATCTTATACATGATGACCTTATGTTTGAATATTAACCATTTTTAATTTGGTTGCGATTGAAATAAACAGGCAAGATTTATACCGCACAAAGAATTGCGTTTAAGTATTTTAGATGAAGTGTTAATTCTAATTATTCTCAATTTTGATAAATTATTTATTCAAACAATCTTAGAAATGAGAAACTAATTCGTAATTGATAATCAGGCGTCGCATGTAATAATGCCGCCTGAACGGAAATAATATAAACATTACGATATTAACAAAATAGAAGGCTGCAATATAGGTAGCACCTCAACGTGAATAATTTTCTGGTCTAATTTCAAATGTCAGAGTTAAAAAATATAAAGAACTGAGCGGATTCATTTTTATGCAATTAATAATTTGTTTAAATTTGTAATACAATTTTCAAACATGCCAAATCAAAAATCAAAAACATGAACACTACTAGTCAACAAAAAAGCAATAAAAACAATCACACGTATTCAATTAATGTCGAAAGTCTAATCAAGAGATTTCACTATACCGACGAAATTCAGGAGATAATTAAAAAAGAGAATCTTTTACCTGAAGGACTATTGAATCGCCTGCATATCGCATTTCCCAAATATTCCGGATTTAATGAGACAACTGAATTCTTTTTCACTGACAAAAAACAATATTCCGGATTGAATGGATTCAGAGAAATAGTGCAAATTTTATCTGACAATGGAATTGTTCTGGGTGATCTTAGAGAACGAGAACTCTTCATTGAAGTTTACCGCTTTATGGCTACAAAGCATGCATTGAATGCGATCAATTGGCAGAACTATAATAAAGATTCAATTTTTCAGCTTGTTTTTCCTCAGCCGGGAATGATAAGAAAAGATATTGTTGATGCTTACTTAAATGCTGGGAGTGAAGCTGAGAAACAGCAAATTATAAAAGATTGCATACAAGAGACCAATCCACACGACGGAAAGCAAAAACTCAATAAACCGATTTTCAAAAAGGAAGATGGGACTTATGATGTTGTTGAAGGAACTCAGCACAAATATCCACAATGCCAGTTAATTTTTGACGTTCAAACTCAATATTGTTTTGCATTTTGTACTTACTGTTTCAGACATGCACAAGTTCGCGGTGATGAAGACATGTTTGTACAAAAAGATATTAATCAGATTCACGAGTATTTAAAGCAGCACAAAGAAGTAACTGATGTTTTAATTACCGGCGGTGATGCTGGCTATTTAACCTCAGATCGATTTGAGAAATACATAAACTCAATTATTGAAGATCCTGAACTCAGTCATATTAAAACTATTCGACTTGGAACCCGAGTTTTAACCTATAACCCTGAATTGATACTTTCAAGATCATACGAGAAAATGCTGAACCTATTCAAGAAGTTAAATGATAATGGAATACAATTGGTTTTCATGTCGCACTTTTCAACACCAAGAGAAATTCTTAATCTATCAACAATTGCTGCAATCCGCAGATTGAGAAATTTTGGTGCTGTTGTGAAAAGTCAAAGTCCGATTATGAATCACATCAGCTTATTCACAAAACCAGATGGAACAGTTGATGTAGATAGATCAGCACAGAATTGGATTGACTTGGGTAATTTATTAGCAATGCTTTCAGTTGGTTTTCATTCGATGTATTGCGCCAGACCGACTGGCGAACATCATTATTTTACAGCACCGCTTGCTGATATTAATAAAATTTTCAGTAAAGTTTATCGGTCGCTTGCGTCGATCAATCGTCCATCACGTTATATCACGATGACTTCCTCAGCTGGGAAAATTTCAATGATGGGAACCGTCGAAGTGAAAGGCGAGAAGCTTTTTGTCCTCAAATTTAATGAAGCTCGAAATATGGAATGGATAGACAATATCTATCTTGCGAAATATGATGAGAAAGAAAATACAATTGAAAAGTTAATGCCCTTTGATGCCGAAAAACATTTCTACGAAGATGAGTTGATTGAGATTGAGCAGCAGCTTCATGAAGCAATTAAGCAGAATTTACAAATTGAACCTGAAGTTGTTGAATATGATCAATAAAATTGTAAAATCTGTTCCCGAAGCTGTAGCTGAAATTTATGATGGAGCAACAATCATGATTGGCGGTTTCGGCGAAGCTGGAAGCCCGATCGAGCTAATTCATGCATTGGTTGATCATGGAGCAAAAGATTTAACTGTTGTAAGTAACAATACCGGTAACGGTCATGTGGGATTAGCTGCACTGATCGAAAACAGACAAGTAAAAAAAATGATCTGTTCATTTCCAAGAACTGCTCAATCTGTGGTTTTTCCTGACCTCTATTCAAAAGGGGAAATTGAACTTGAACTTGTTCCGCAAGGAACACTTGCAGAGAGAATCCGTGCTGGTGGAGCAGGAATTCCAGCTTTCTTTACACCCACTTCTGTTGGTACTCCGCTCGAAGCTGGCAAAGAAGTCAGAGAGTTTAATGGAAAAACGCACGTAATGGAGCTTGGAATCAAAGCGGATTTCGCCCTTATCAAATGTAGAATTGCAGATCGATTTGGTAATTTATTGTACAATAAAACTGCTCGGAATTTTAGTCCTATCATGTGCATGGCTTCAAAGAGCACAATTGTCCAGACAAGAAAAATTGTTCAAGCTGGTGAAATAGATCCTGAGATCGTTATAACACCGGGAATATTTGTAAAAAAAGTAGTTTTAGTAGAAAATCCAGTTAGCGAAAATCAGCTTTTGAAAGAAAATCGGAGATATCCATGAGTTCAGAAAAAAGTATCGGATGGAGCCGCGAACAAATCGCTCAAAAAATAGCTGGAGATATTCCCGATGGATCTTACGTGAATCTTGGCATCGGATTGCCTGAGCTCGTTGCTAATTATATTCCTAGTGATAGAGAAATTGTTTTTCATACAGAAAATGGTTTGCTAGGAGTCGGACCATCACCCGCCCCCGGTTTCGAAGATGACGAGTTAATTAATGCAGGAAAGAAAGCAGTTTCTGCTATCGAAGGTGCATGTTACTTCCATCATGCAGATAGTTTTGCAATGATACGAGGCGGACATATTGATATTTGTGTCCTCGGTGCATTTCAAATTTCAGAAAGTGGTGATTTAGCCAATTGGTCTACAGGTGAGCCAAAAGCGATTCCCGCTGTTGGTGGAGCAATGGATTTAGTTCAAGGCGTAAAAACTATTTACATTATCACTCAACATGTCACAAAATCAGGTGAGCCAAAAATAGTGAAAGAATGTACCTATCCGCTAACAGGGAAAAATGTTGTTTCAAGAATTTATACTGATTTCGCTGTTATAGATGTTAATCAAGGAAGCCTTTTTGTTCGTGAAATGGCTCCTGGTATTGATTTCGAGTTTTTACAGAAAAACACTGCAGCCCCTCTTCATAAAAATTAATAATAAGATTTAAAATGAGTTCCAATTTTATTGATCCCAAACAAATACTAAAAACAGAAGACTCACTTTATAATTTAGCCTGTGAATATCTGCCTGGTGGATTGAGCAGAAACATTATTTACCGGAAACCCCACCCGCATTATGTTGTGAGTGCGTCGGGATGCTATGTAACTGATATCCACGGCGTTAAACGACTTGATTGCGAAAATAACATTGCTTCATTGATCCACGGTCATGCGCATCCAAAACTTTTAGAAGTTGTTATCGATCAGCTTAAAAGAGGAACTGCTTTTACGCTGGCTACTGAAGTCGAGATTAACTATGCGCAGTTACTGTGTGAGAGAGTTCCGTCATTCGATCAAATTCGATTTGTCAATTCCGGCACAGAAGCAGTAATGGGTATGATAAAAACGGCTCGTGCTTATACAGGCAAATCAAAAATCGCAAAAGCAGAAGGTGCGTATCATGGAAGCTACGACTATGCTGAAGTTAGTCAAAATGCGAGTCCTTTGACTTGGGGGGATATTGATTCCCCGAACAGCGTTCCGAATGTTTATGGAACACCTCAAGGTGTGATGAACGATGTTATCATCTTTCCATTCAATGATTCAGAAAGAACAATTGCAATTCTCGACAGACACAAAGATGAAATAGCATGTATAATTATTGATCCAATACCACATCGAATTGGAATGATGAGAGCTTCAAGCGAATATATAGAGACACTTTATAATTGGACAAGAAAGAATGATTCTTTACTTGCATTTGACGAGGTTATCTGTTTTAGAGTAAACTACGATGGTGCACAAAGCTTTTTCGATGTAAAGCCGGATCTTACATCACTCGGTAAAATGATTGGTGGAGGATTTCCAATTGGAGCATTTGCTGGGAGAAGAGATGTAATGAGTGTACTCGATCCGCGAACTGGAAATGCACGTTTTCCTCTATCTGGGACATTTTCCGCAAATCCAATTTCGTTGACAGCCGGGAAAACTGCTCTGGAATTATTTAATAAAGATGCCGTACTAAAGCTAAATAACTTGACGCAAATTGCAAAAAAGCAAATTCAGGAAGCAGCTGCAGTTGCAGATATTCCATTATCAATTCTGGGAGAAGGTTCGATGTTTCGGCTGCATTTTCTTGAGAAGCCGCCTGGTTCGTATAGAGAATCATTCTCCGATGATAAAATGAAAAAAATCAATACGATGTTTCTTGATCATCTTTATGAAAAAAAAGTGATTCTTGTTAACTCGTGTTCCTGTATGTTATCAACCATCATGTCACAAACCGAAATAGATTTCTTGACTGAAGCAATGTTAAGTGCATTTAAACATATCAAACCGAATTTAGACTCGAAGGATAAGGGAAATAAATAATGAACGAAGCATACATTTGCGATGCAATCAGAACACCTGTAGGAAAGTATGGAGGAACTCTTGCTTCAATACGAACTGATGACTTAGCTGCAATACCGCTGAAAGCTTTGGTCGAAAGAAATCCTGGAATCAACTGGATGGAAGTTGACGACGTAATATTAGGATGTGCAAATCAAGCAGGGGAAGATAATCGAAATGTCGCTCGAATGTCTCTGCTGTTGGCAGATTATTCAGAAACGATTCCAGGCGTAACTGTAAATAGATTATGCGGCTCTGGAATGGAAGCCGTTGCAATGGCTGCAAGAAGCATAAAAGTTGGAGAAGCTGATCTTATTATTGCTGGCGGTGTTGAAAGCATGTCGCGAGCTCCCTTCGTCATGGGTAAAGCATCAGAACCATTTTCCCGAAATGCACAGTTATACGATACAACGATTGGCTGGCGATTCATAAATAAAAAAATGGAAGAACAGTATGGCAGCGATTCAATGATCGAAACTGCCGAAAATCTTGCAGTTGAATATAAAATCAGCCGTGAGGATCAAGATCTATTTGCATTTCGAAGCCAAACTAAAGCTCAAGCCGCACAGAAAAAGGGACTCTTCATTGATGAAATAATTCCAGTCAATATCCCGCAACAGAAAGCCGAGGCAATAATTTTTAAAGATGATGAACATTTGCGATTAACCTCGATAGAAAAATTAGCCGCATTAAAACCAATTGTAAATTTAAATGGAACTGTTACAGCGGGAAATGCATCGGGAGTAAATGATGGAGCTGCAGCGCTTATAATAGCGTCTGATAAAGCAATCAAGAAATATCGACTTACACCCATCGTGCGGATTTTGGGAAGCAAAGCTGCTGGAGTTGAACCGCGAATAATGGGAATCGGTCCGGTTCCAGCTGCAAAACGAATTCTCAACCATCTAAATTTAAAATTAGATGATGTAGAACTTATCGAGCTGAATGAAGCATTTGCATCTCAGTCGCTTGCATGCATCAGGCTGCTGGGATTAAAAGATGATGATCCAAGAATAAATCCGCTCAGTGGAGCGATCGCCTTAGGTCACCCGCTCGGAATGAGCGGAGCAAGATTAGTTACGACTGCTGTTTATCAAATGAAAAGGAACAAACTCAAAAATGCTTTGTGCACTATGTGCATTGGCGTAGGGCAGGGGATAGCGATGGTACTTGAGAGGATTTGAGAATATATGCTGAATGCGGAATGCAGAATGCGGAATGTGGAATTGAGAGGGCAGATCGTATCTCAGAAAATTTACACTCCGATTGTTTAGCTGAACTAAAAATATAAAATTAAAAACAGGAGTGGTAACAATATTCCAATTACTGTAAACCATTTTCCTCTCCCGGTAATTCCTTTTTTCCCTTCGATCATGAATAATCCAGTAACAGCGAGAAATATGAGTACAGCAGCGTAAATGTCAGCAACGTATGTCCAGAGTTTTTTAGGATGATTCAAGTGCAGGAAATTTAATTCACGTAGAAAACCGCGGCTGCTCACAATTTCGTTTTCAATTTCACCTGTGAGAAGATTGGCTTTAATAGTATTTCCTTCCAAATATATTTGAATACTATTTTTATCAGGTCTGAATGAACTGTTTAACTTTCTTGTCTCATTTAATCGTGATAAAATTGAATTGATTAAAATTGAATCGGGAAGAGTTCCATTTAAATCAGTTACATCGATTTTGGTTTTAGTTTTTTCAATAACATAATTTGGATTCCACTTACTGATGATGAAAAAACAAGAATAAGTAATTACTTAAAAACTAATACTAAAGTAAATTATGAAGTAACTGTAGGTCCAAAAGATTCAAAATTTGATTTTAAGCTTAAACTTCAAATAGCGATTAGTGCAGGATTAACCTGGGAAGGAATTTAGCCAACAAACTAGAAATTAAGTGTAGAGTCCACATCTGGTTTGTACATTTTAAATAAAAAAAAAAGTTAAAGTCTTTAAAACAAAAAACCTCTCAATTTGAGAGGTTTTTTATTTTTAATAAACTCGGGAACTTTAAAAAGGGTTTAAGATGTTTAGAATTTATAATTTACTAAAAGGAGAATCATGAAGTTAAAAATAACATTTCTGATGATATTATTCACATCACTAAGCTCATTTGCTCAGTTAGAAGGTATTTTGGGTACAATGACAAATAAAGATGTAGAATCATATACAACACCGCTTGCCACGACAGTAGGCACAGCATTAAACTCTGGAGTTTACAGCTCAGCACATATCCCCAAGAGTTTTGGATTATCCATAGCATTCAATGCAATATATGTGATGATCCCGGATGAGCAAAGAACATATCAGCCAAGCTCGCTTGATACGGCAAAAGGCTATAACAACACAACAAAAGTATCGACAATATTCGGCCCAACGGGTTCAAAAATATTTACTGGCGGAGATGGTATGGCGGCATTTCCTGGAGGATTTAATTTAGCTCATGCAACATTTGTATTACCGCAGATATCATTACATGCATATCATACAGAGCTTTTAGTAAGATATTTTCCGGGAATAAAGATAGTGGATAAAAAATTCAATTTACTGGGGTTGGGCGTAAGACATTCATTCGGGCAATATTTTAATTTACCAGTAGATGTATCAATACACGGATTTTACAACAGCTTCAAAGTAGATGAATTAGTATCGTCAACAAACACAGCATTTGGCATTGCAGTATCGAAGACATTTGGAATGTTAACACCATATGGCGGAATACAAATGGAATCCTCAGATATGAAGTTCAACTATGAAAAGACAGAATTGGGAAAAGAAATAAAAGTAAATACAGAAGTAAAGGGAGAGAACAAGCTTCGATTAACAATAGGTGCAGAGTTTAGATATGAGTTAATAGCCTTGCATTTAGATTACAATTTAGGGAACCAAGGCACAGCAATAGCCGGAATAACATTGAAATTTTAATAGAGGAAAATAAAATGAAAAGAATAAAACAAATAGTAATAATACCAATAGTATTAATATTTGGTATGATATACAGCTCTTGTGAACTTATTGTTGCCCCTGATAGAACGAAGATAGAAAATTCTCCAGAAATACCAATTGTTGTAGAAGATATACTTACTTATAAAGAAGACAAACTCAAAACTTCAGGTAGTTTTGATTACGCTGAAAACAAGACGTATAAAGATTTGAAGAGTAATCTTATTGAGGACAAAGTAATTTCATTCGTTACATTACAAACCATAGAAGACAACGCCACCAATCGTGATACATGGACACCGCAGACAAGAAAAACATCTTCAACTCTTTCCGGAGTCTCCTTCACAGATGCAAATACCGGAACTGTTGTGGGATGGAGTGGCACAATCCTCCGCACAACAGACGGAGGGATTAACTGGACAAAGCAGACAAGCGGAACAACTGAAAATCTTTACGGAGTCTCTTTCACAGATGCAAATAACGGAACTGCTGTGGGATCTGATGGCATAATCCTCCGCACAATAGACGGAGGGGCTTCATGGACACCGCAGACAAGCGGAACACCTCAACGTCTTTCCGGAGTCTCCTTCACAGATGCAAAAAACGGAACTGCAGTGGGATACAGTAGCACAATTCTCCGCACAACAGACGGAGGGGCTTCATGGACACCGCAGTCAAGCCCAACAACTGAAGCTCTTCACGGAGTCTACTTCACAGATGCAAATAACGGAACTGCTGTGGGACTTGATATTAGTGGTGGCACAATCCTCCGCACAACAAACGGAGGGGTTACATGGACAAAGCAGACAAGCGGAACAACTCAATTTCTTCACGGAGTCTCCTTCACAGATGCAAATAACGGAACTGTTGTGGGAGGTGGAGGCACAATCCTCCGCACAATAAACGGAGGGACAAACTGGACACCGCAGACAAGCGGAACACCTCAACGTCTTTCCGAAGTCTCCTTCACAGATGCAAATACCGGAACTGTTGTGGGAGACAATGGCACAATCCTCCGCACAACAAACGGAGGGGTTTCATGGACAAAGCAGACAAGCGGAATAACTGAAGATCTTTACGCAGTCTCCTTCACAGATGCAAATAACGGAACTGCTGTGGGAGACAATGGTAAAATCACCCGATTTACAAAAGGGGGTAAGTTTGATATTGATGTAAAATTCAAAGATGTTTCGGGGG
>VGVX01000013.1 GCA_016873845.1 Ignavibacteria bacterium | reverse complement strand
AAAAGATAAACTTCAAGTGGGACAATGGGTTTTAGCGATCGGAAATCCGCTTGGTCTAAATTATACTGTAACCGCAGGAATTGTTTCTGCAATGGGGCGAGGGGGATTACAGCTTATTCAAGATAGTTATGGAATTGAAGATTTTATCCAGACAGATGCAGCAATTAATCCTGGCAATTCTGGCGGCGCATTGGTTGATTTAAATGGAGCAGTAATCGGAATCAACTCTGCTATTGCATCCCGAACAGGATACTATCAAGGTTATGGTTTTGCGATACCAATCAATATTGCTAAAACAGTTGCGAAAGACTTAATCGAATTTGGTCGTGTAAAGCGCGGTTACATTGGAGTTCAAATTCGTGCTGTGGATGATGCAGTCGCAAAATCGGTCGGACTCGATAAAACAAGAGGAGTCATAGTTGAAACTCTCGTTGAAGATGGTGCAGCAAAGGACGCAGGCATTGAGATAGGTGATATTATTATTTCGATTGACGGACGTGAGGTGTATCAACCAAACGATCTCCAGGGGTACATTGCCAGTAAACATGCAGGGGATAAAGTCAATTTAAAACTTTGGAGAGATGGAAAAAACATTGACAAATCTATTACACTCAGGCCTCGCAAAGAGGATAAAGATTTAGCTTCAGTCGAGAAGAAAAAAGAAGATAGAAAAGTTGATACTGCACTTGAAACTAAGACTTATAAAGAGATTGGATTAACTGTAAAAAATCTTTCAAGCAATGATTTAAAAAATTATAAAGTCGAAAATGGAGTTTTAATTTCTGCCGTGGATAATTTCGGAAGTGCTTTTGATGCTGGACTCCGAAGCGGACTTGTAATTACTGAAATTAATAAAAAGAAAATCGATTCAGTGAAAGAATTCGATGAGCTTGTATCCGACAAAAAAGGTTCTGCTCTTCTTTTAAGAGTTCGCGATGGACAGGGAAATGCTCGATTCGTTGGACTTGAAATTCCAAAATGATTTTATAAGAACTAACTAATTTATGTCATTAGTGGCAGGCTAATTTGACTGCCACTTTTTTTATTCCAACTTTTTACACTATGCTAAACTTTAAGACTTTCATATTTAATCCATTTCAAGTTAATACTTATGTTATCCATGATACTGAAACTTCCGAAGGAATAATAGTTGATCCTGGAAATAGCCGGAATAAGGAAAATCGTAACTTATCGAGCTTTATCGAGGCTAATGACATTTCTATCACCAAGGTGGTAATCACTCATGGGCACATAGATCACGTTTTCGGTCTAAATTACGCAAGTGAAAATTTTACTACCGATATTTATTTTCCCTCACCTGATTATCCTTTACTTGAACATCTCGAGAAGCAATCTGAAATGGTTGGAATGACGATTAATAAAATTGAAAAACCAAAATTTGATTTGCACACATTTGAGGAATTAATTCTCGGGAATTATAAAATCGACATAAGAAAGGTTCCCGGGCATTCTCCAGGTGGAACGATTTTGGTTTTTCATTCAGAAAGAAAACTATTAACCGGTGATACAATATTTTTCGAAAGTGTCGGTCGTTCAGATTTGTACGGAGGAGATTTCCAAGAATTAAAAAACTCAATCAGCAGCCAAATTCTCTCTCTGCCAGATGATTACGAAATCCTGCCTGGGCATGGACCTCTTACGACTGTCGGACATGAAAAGCAGCACAATCCATTTTTATAATTTAAGCAGATTGATTATTCAAATCCCATTGTCTAATTTGTAAATAACATTGTTAATTGCATCCAAACACCACTGAGGTTTATGATGAAGGACAAAATAGAATTACTTAAACAGAATATCGAAAAAGCTGAACTAGGCGGAGGAACTCATAAAATTGAACAACAGCATAAACGAGGGAAACTTACAGCAAGGGAAAGACTGAACATTTTACTTGATGAAAACTCGTTTAACGAAATCGACAAATTTGTTGTTCATCAGTCAACTGATTTCGGTCTTGAGAAACAAAAATTTTACGGTGATGGTGTAATCACCGGGTTTGGGAAAATTGATGGCAGAGATGTTGCCATTTTCAGTCAGGACTTTACAGTATTTGGCGGCGCCTTATCAGAAATGCATGCGAGAAAGATTTGTAAGATCATGGACATGGCAATGAAACTCGGAATTCCTGTAATTGGATTAAATGATTCGGGTGGTGCGAGGATTCAGGAAGGAGTTTCAAGTCTTGGAGGTTATGCAGATATATTTCTAAGAAACACACTTGCTTCCGGTGTTGTACCACAAATTTCTTGTGTAATGGGTCCATGTGCTGGAGGTGCAGTTTATTCTCCTGCTATAACTGATTTTATTTTTATTGTGAGGAACACATCCTACATGTTTGTTACGGGTCCAAATGTTGTTAAAACTGTCACACATGAGGATGTAACATTTGAGGAACTCGGCGGAGCAGATACGCATGCAACAAAATCTGGAGTGGTTCATTTCACTGCTGAAAACGAAGCGGAGTGTTTACAGTCCGTCCGAAAATTATTTTCGTATATACCTCAGAATTGTGAAGACGATCCAATGCAATTTGAGTACATGGAAAATGAAACTGATCTCCCAGAACTTTTATCGATTGTACCAGAAAATCCAAACAAACCTTATGATATGAAAGAGATCATTACTAAAGTTTTGGACTATAATGATTTTTTTGAGGTTCACGAAGCTTATGCTCAAAATATTATTGTCGGTTTTGGGAGGATTCGGGGAAAATCTGTCGGCATAGTTGCAAATCAGCCTGCAATTCTTGCAGGAGTTCTCGATATCAATTCATCGATAAAAGGAGCTCGATTTGTTCGATTTTGTGATGCCTTTAACATTCCTCTTATTGTTTTTGAAGATGTTCCTGGATTTATGCCTGGCACGGATCAGGAATGGGGAGGAATCATTCGAAATGGAGCCAAACTTTTGTATGCATTCTGTGAAGCAACAGTTCCTAAAATAACCATCATAACTCGGAAAGCTTATGGCGGTGCATATGATGTAATGAATTCAAAGCACATCCGTGGAGATTTTAATTTTGCTTGGCCTTCAGCTGAGATTGCCGTAATGGGGCCGAAAGGTGCTGTGGAAATCATCTTCAAGAAAGAAATTCAAAAAGCAAACGATTCCGAAGCTGAGCTGCAGAAAAAATTGAGCGGCTACATTGAAAAGTTTGCGAATCCCTATATTGCTGCAGAGAAAGGATTCATTGATGAAGTGATATTCCCAAATGAAACAAGAAAAAAACTTATTTCTGCTCTAAACATTTCACGAACAAAAGTCGATAAAAATCCTAGGAAGAAACACGGAAATATTCCTCTTTGACTTTGTGTAATGTATTGTAATCGAATAAATTATTGGAATTATCTAATAATTTTCTTGACTTTATTGAAGTAGTGACTTAAATTCAAACGCCATAAGGATACGTAAAATTATAGAGAGTTGCTAATGAGCAAGTTATTTACTGCTTTTTTAATATTAATAACTTCCACTTCTGTGATATTATTTGCTTCGTGTTCAACGACCAAAGTTGAGAACATTGTTGTTGTTGATACTCCCAAAACAGAGGTGAAGACAGATGGAATTGTTGTCACACTACTTGAACGTGTTCGCCAGCATTATTTAACCGCTTTGAAGCATGAAGAAGAAGGGCAGTTACTTACCGCGCTAAAAGAATATGAAAGCGGAGTAGAACTACTTAATAACATAAGTTTTTATCCAGACATAGATAATATTTCCGATTTTGTTGAATTAGAAAGAAGTGTACTTGAAGATTATCAAAAACTAATAGATAAGATGGATGAACTTCCAACGGAAATCTCACTCTCAAGTTTGAATGAGTGGTTAAGCAGGAAGATAACGTCTTTCGAAAAATCCAAAGTTACCTTACCAGAAAAGATTACAATTGCTGAAGTACCTATTGAAGTTAATTCAAATGTTGAATCTTTCATAACCTTTTTCACAGGCAAAGGGAGAAATCACGTCGAAAAGTGGATAGCACGTTCTGGAAAATACTTCCCAATGATGAGAAAGATTTTTAAGGAAGAAAGTGTTCCTGAAGAATTAATATTTTTGAGTGTAATTGAGAGTGGATTGAATCCAACTGCAGTCTCCTGGGCTAAAGCTGTTGGACTTTGGCAGTTCATTCGTTCAACAGGAAAATTGTACGGACTTGAGGGAAATTTCTGGTATGATGAACGAAGAGATCCTGAAAAATCGACCCGTGCAGCAGCTCGGCATCTTAGAGATTTATATAACTCACTCGGGGACTGGTATCTTGCGTTAGCATCATACAATGCAGGGGAAGGAAGAATTCGTAAAGCGGTTGCCCGAACTGGTTCAAATAATTTTTGGGATATACTAAATAAAATCCCGCGAGAGACAAGAGGTTACGTACCCCAGTATATCGCAATAACTATTATTTTTAGCGATCTCGCTAAATATGGATTCACTAATATTAAGTATGAAGAACCTTACGATTATGAAACTTTCTTAGTGAACGATCCATTTGATCTATCAGTTTTAGCTTCAGCCGCAGGAATTCCTAGCGTAGTTTTAATTGATCTGAATCCTGAACTTATACAACAAAGTACACCGCCAAACCATCCAGGCGGTTATCCATTGAAACTCTTGAAAAACGTAAACGCAAAAGAAAACTTAGCGAAAAACTATTCTCAAATTCCTGAATCAGCAAAAAGGTCATTCGTTGTTCATAAAGTTGGAAGTGGAGAAACCCTTACTTCAATCGCTAATAAATACGGCGTTACTGCTGGAATGATTGCAGATGCGAATAATATCCCAAAGAAGATTCGGCTTAAAAGTAATTCACAATTAAAAATTCCGATCCCATACAGTGCCGAGAACTTAACATTTAATGTTGCCGAGCAAACTTCAGAAAATGCTGATGAACAATCTGAAGACATTGCCGAAGCTGGCGAGGAATCAACAAATGAGCTTGAGGTTAGTTCAAACACTGAAGAAGCAGTTGAAACAAATGAATCTCAAACCTCTTCACTTGCAAGCAAATCGAATTTAACATTTAATACAGAAGGAAAAATCCCAGTAAAATATTATGTAAGAAAGGGAGATTCACTTACAAAAATTGCTGAGACCTACGAATCTCGTATAACTGACATTCGAATTTGGAATGATATTCCATACAATAAACAAATTGCTGTGGGTGATGTTTTAACTATTTATGTTCCATCAGAGAAATATAACTATTTAAGTTCACTTCAAAATTATACACCATCTGAGCAGATTTCTGTAAAAAATGTATCTACAGTAACTCCAACAGTGAATGAATCAAAACAAAAACGATTAACCCACATTGTAAAACGAGGTGAAAATCTTTCGGGAATAGCAAAAAGGTATCGAGTATCGATCAGCGATTTAAAAGATTGGAACAACCTTCGATCTTCAGAAATTAGATATGGTCAGAAGTTAAGAATTTATTCTTCATCATCTCAGAATTATGCTTCAACTGTGAGAACGAAAGATACGCGCGCCGTTACCAATTATCGAGTTCGAAAAGGTGATTCTCTTTACGAAATTGCACAGAGATTCGGTGTGAATGTGGATGATTTAATGGAATGGAATAATCTCTCTAGCAGCAAGATTAATCCTGGTAAAAGACTTACAATAAAAGGTAAAGACTATTCCTATGCGAAGGGAGATAATTCAAGTAAAAAGCGAGCTTATCACACGATTCGAAATGGAGAAACTTTAGAATCTATTGCGAAAAGATACAATTTGAGTATCTCTGAATTAAAAAAATTGAATAAACTCCGAGGCAGCAGAATTGTTGCTGGAAAAAAACTGATTGTTTATAAATAATTAAATCTTAATCCCGTTGGGGGTGCTTGTTGTACAGGCTGAGATCAAACCCCTGAACCTGATCTGGATAATACCAGCGTAGGAAAACGGCAGCCTCTTTTGTTGGTATGCCGTTTTCGGAAACGGAAACAAAAATAAAGGAGGTAAAAATGCAACTCATAAAAATCATTTCTTTCGTTTTCATTTCTTCTGTTTTATCGTTCTCGCAATCGTTAACTGGCAAAATCATCGACTCGAGAACAAATGAACCGCTGCGTTCAGCTAATATTTTAATATTTACTGAAAAAATCGGAACTGCTTCAGATCGCAATGGCGAATTTTCCATCGACATTAGCGTGATTCCTGTGAATCAATTTGAAGTTAGATTTTCTTTTATCGGCTATGAATCGAAAATCTTGAAATTGAATAAATCAAACCTAAAGGATTTTTATTTTATCCGGCTCGATGAGGCAATACTATCGTCACAAACAGTTTTAGTAACATCGACAATAGGGAGAGAAGGGCTTTCACCCATAACGTTTAGTAATATGTCTAAAGAGGAAATAAAAAATCGTTATACAATTCAAGACTTTCCCCAATTCTTATCAGAATTTCCTTCCACGACATCATATTCCGAAAGTGGAAATGGAACCGGCTATAACTACATAAATATTCGCGGATTCGACCAAAGAAGAATTTCAGTAACCATAAACGGCATCCCCCAAAATGATCCTGAAGATCATAACATTTACTGGATAGATTTTCCCGATTTGATTGAAAGCTCTAGTCATATTCAACTTCAGAGAGGTGTCAGCAGTAACTTAATCGGTTCTCCAGCAATAGGTGGTTCGATCAATATCATTACATCAACCTTTTCAAAAGAAAAAGAAATTTTGTATAAAATTGGTTTTGGATCTTACAACACTAAAAAAATAATGGCTTCGTTTTCATCTGGACTCATCAATGATCAATATGCAGTGTATGGGAGGCTTTCGCAGCTTCAATCTGCCGGTTATCGTGAGAATGCATGGATCAATCTCTTTAGTTATTTTTTCAGTACAATCAGGTTTGATGATAATTTTACAAATCAGATTAACATTTTTGGCGGTCCGATTGAAGATGGATTGACTTACACAGGACTTCCAAAATTCGTCATTAAAAATGAAAATGAAAGGAAAAAGAATTATTCTGACTGGGGACAATCTGGAGATTCTTATTCATACATTGTTCCGCGCCGTCGAATTGAAACTGAGAACTTTTCACAGCCGCATATCGAATTACTAAGCGAATATAGATTTGATGAAAATTTGGTTCTCAATAGTGCACTCTTTGGCTATTGGGGAAAGGGATTTTTCGATTATGATGCTTCATGGGGAGATACAAGTTATTTTCGACTAACTCAGGCAAATGGTTTTGGTCCGACCACAAATTTGTCCAATGCTTTAGTTCGAGCTTACGTTGATAATAAACATTTTGGTTGGATTCCACGAATCTCCCTTAACACCGATTTTGGAAATTTCATTTTCGGATTTGAATTTAGAAAACATAATTCTCTTCATTGGGGAAGTGTATGGTTTGCAGAGGGAATTCCAGCAGGTGCAGATCAGAATTGGCGTTATTATGAATATAAAGGTGCAAAAGATATTTTAGGAGGTTTTGTATACTATAAAAAGGATGTGCTGGATCAACTAACATTAACATTGGAAAATCAAATTGTTTACAATCGCACAAAACTTTTTGATGAAAAATTTATCCACACAAATTTTGTCATTAGAAATGTTTTTGTTAATCCAAAAGTCAGCTTGATTTATAATTTATTTGGAAACCTTAGTTTTTACAGTTATTACGCTATCGTTTCAAGAGAACCAAGATTGAAAAACTATTATGATGCAGCAGAATCAAGTGGCGGAGCAACTCCACAATTTTATACTGATGCAGCAGGCAATTATGATTTTTCAAATCCTTTTGTCAGACCAGAAACTTTGAGGAATCTTGAATTCGGTGCTCATTATAATCTCGAACGTCTAAAGATAAACTTGAATTTGTACTTGATGAGCTTTAAAGATGAGATAATAAAAAAGGGACAATTGGATAGATTTGGTCAACCTGTAACCGGAAATGCTGAGAAAACTACACATTTTGGAGCCGAATTTACTCTCGATTATTATCTCTTACGAGATTTATCAATAACCACGAATTTTTCTCTAAGTCAAAATAAAATTAATGAGGGACAAACTTTTATTAAGTATAAAGATCCGGTATCCAAGAAAAAACTGATCAAAGAGATTGACCTTGCAGGTAATAAGATCTCAAATTTCCCGGATGTTATAGCTAACTTTCGGCTTAGCTATAAGACAGATAATATCTTTACAAGCATTTCAGGAAATTATGTTGGGAAGCAATTCACCGATAATTACGATAATAAACTGAATGAGCTATTAGCTCTCTATCCGAATTTTGTCGAGTATAATGATAACATCGTTCCAAGTTATTTTGTTGCAAGTTTTGATCTTAGATATACTTTTCGACAACTTGGTTTTATTAATGAGCTGACTATTTTTGGTCGGATTAACAATTTATTCAACAAATTATATGCAACCTATGGAATCGGGAAAGAATATTTCCCAGCAGCTGAGCGAAATTTGTTCGGAGGGATTGAGATAAGACTGTGATGAAAACTGTAGCAATTCTTTGTAACGGTATTCGTCCAAGAAAATCGATCTTAAATCAATTTGAAAAAAAATATGATTTCGATTTAATTTGTGCGGATGGAGGTGCAAATTCTGCTCGCAAACTCGGATTTCTTCCAAAAACTATAATTGGAGATTTAGATTCAATTAAAGAAGGAGTACTTGTATATTTCAAGCGAAGAAGTGTGACTATCAAGAAACTAACAGGTCAAAACGATACAGATCTAGAAAAAGCTTTAAAGTTCGTTATTGAAAATAAATATAACCAAGTTTTAGTATTTGGATTCTCCGGAAAGAGATTTGATCATACTCTAAGTAATATTTCAAATTCGATGAAATATTCTAAAAAATTGGAAGTGCTGTTAATCGATAATTATTCTGTGCTCCAATTCGTAAGAGGCAAAAAACAATTTGCATCCGTCAGGGGAGAGACTATTTCATTGATCTGTTTCGACCAAAAAACAAAAATCAAAACTTCCAATTTGTTGTTCTCTTTAAATAGTGAATCCCTTCAATTTGGACGAAGAGAAAGTACAAGTAATGTAGCTGCAAATGATAATTTTATTTTAGAAGTAAAAAATGGTGTTTGCTTGATGACGAGAGCATTGAAAAATTTCTTGCAGGTGAGCAACAGGTCTTAAATTGATAAATTTAGCAACGATCGATGTAGTTCTGATTTGCTGTTATGTAATCGTACTTCTATCCATTGGATTCTACAGCACAAAATTCTCAAAACAAACCGAAGCAGACTATTTTTTAGCTGATAGAAGTCTAACTCTCAAATTATTTGTCATGACAACTGTTGCGACTTGGTATGGAGGAATATTGGGAATAGGGGAATTCACATATCGTTATGGGATTAACAGCTGGATTATGCAAGGACTGCCGTACTATGTTTTTACAGTTGCCTTTGCATTTTTCTTTGCCAAAAAAATTCGAAGATCAAATCTTCTCACAATTCCTCAAAAACTTGAACAAACATTTAATCGAAAAGTCTCGATTACCGGAGCAATTCTTATATTTCTAATTGTGTCACCCGCACCTTATGTTTTGATGGTAGGAATTCTTCTAAGTCTATTGGTAAAAATACCGCTTTGGTTGGCGGTAGTGATGGCAATGCTCTTTGCCAGCATTTATCTTTACAACGCTGGATTCCGTTCAGATGTTTACACAGATGTAATGCAGTTTATTTTAATGTTTATTGGATTTGGAATAATTCTTGTGTTTAGTATTCAAGAACTCGGCACACTGGAATACTTACATTCCAAACTTCCAGAGAATTTTTTGATTCCGTTTTCAGACATACCGATAGAGTTTTTCTTAGTCTGGTTTTTAATTGGATTATGGACATTTGCTGATCCAGGTTTTCATCAAAGAAGCTATGCTGCAAAAAATGAAAAAGTAGCAGTGTATGGATTAGTAATTTCAGTTGGATTATGGATTGTATTCGATTTCTTAACCACATCGACTGGATTGTATGCAAAAGCTTTTCTATCAGAAGTTAATAATCCCCTCTTTTCATTTCCATTGTTTGCAGATAAAATTTTACCCCCAATATTTAAAGGATTATTTGTGGTTGCATTATTGTCTACGGTAATTTCAACTTTAAATAGTTTCACATTTTTGAGTTCACAAACGCTTGGCAAGGATATTTTACAACGGATGATAAAAACGAGTGGCAATAACAGCATTCATCTGACAAAAATAAGTATGGTGCTTACTTCAATCGTATCAATTATTCTCGCAGTTTCCATTCCTTCGGTTGTTGATCTGTGGTATTCAATTGGATCTGTTTTTATGCCTTCATTATTGTTCCCGATTATATCATCATATTATCCAAAAATTGCTTTGCCTTCAAAATCTACCTTTATCCAAATGATCACTGTACTCGTGATAACACTTGTTTACTTTATCATTTCAAAAAGTAAATTAATAGATGGATTTGAATTTGAGCCTATGATTTTTGGGATTCTATTTGGGATCCTATTTCAAATCATAGGCTTGATAAAAATTAGGGGAGTAAGATCGCTGCGGCAATCACGGTAGTCCATAAACCGTTTTTATCACCTTCAGCAGATTGGGTAACATTAAAAGTGCGAACAATTTTTCCGGACATTTTATAAAGATCTTCGCGTTCGCTCCAAGCAACCTCAGGATCGAAATCAATTCCAAGCGTGGTAGCCAGCATTGAAGCAGCAAGGTCTTCAGCATATTCACCAGCTTTATTTTCAGTCTCTCCATAAGGATGATGCTCAGACAAATATCCGTACTGACTTTCATCGGCAGGAACCGCAGCACCAATTGATGCGGCTATCAATCTGTTTGGTTCATTAGTTGCATTTCGTGCCATTACGCAAAAAGTGATTGCACCTGGTTCTAAAAACTTCAAACCCTCTGGCGGCGAGATTCGTTTACAACCTGGTGGAAAAATACTTGAGACTGTAACAAGATTAAATTTTTCAATACCAGCATTCCTCAAAGCAAGCTCAAAGGATTGTAAATATTCCTTATGTCTTCCTACGCCTTTGGTGAAAAATAATTTTGTTGGGACAAACAATTCATCATCTCCGTTATTTAATAATTAATTTATAAAATTTTCTTTTTCCAACTTTCAGAATTTCTTCATTCTTTAGGTTAAGAAGAACACTAGGATTAGTTAATTTTTCTCCTCCGACACGAATGCCGCCCTGTTCGATTAAACGGCGAGCGTCGCTATTGGTGGAGGCTGCTCCCACAAATCGCAGCAACTCTATCAAATTCATTGGTTTTGAAGTCGGGATTTTAATTTCACTGATATCTTCCGGTATTTCTTTTTTGATAAAGATTCTATCAAAATTTCCTTCTGCTTCTTTTGCATCAAGTTTTGTGTAATACATTTCAACAAGAGTCCGAGCCAATTTTCTTTTTAAATCTCGTGGATTAACTTCTTTACTTTCAAGCTCTTTCTTGATTTTACTTAATTCTTCTTTTGTAATATCTGTTAGTAACTCAAAATACTGGTAAATAAGTGAATCAGGAATGGACAAAGTTTTGCCATAAATTTCGGAAGGTGTTTCAGATATTCCGATGTAGTTATCAAGTGATTTGCTCATTTTATCAACGCCGTCAGTACCAGGAAGTATCGGGAGCGTGAGAATTACTTGCGGCATTTGGTTGAACTCGCGTTGAATATCACGTCCAACGAGTAAATTAAATTTTTGATCGGTTCCTCCCAACTCAACATCTGATTTAATTGCAACCGAATCCATAGCCTGAGCGAGGGGATAGAGTAATTCATGAATACTAATTGGTTCCCCTCCTTTATATCTCTTTTTAAAATCGTCACGTTCAAGCATTCTTGCAATTGTATACTTTGATGAAAGTCTAATGACATCTTCAAAATTCATTTTTGAGAGCCAATCGGAGTTATAAACAATTTTTGCTTCGCTTCCGTCAATCACTTTTGAAGCTTGTTCAAAATAGGATTTCCCAAATTCACGAGTTTCTTCCAACGACAACGAAGGTCTAGTTTTGCTTTTTCCTGATGGATCGCCGATCATTCCAGTAAAATCACCAACAATCAAAATTGCATTATGACCAAGCTGCTGAAACTGCCGAAGTTTTCTTAAAACTACGGTGTGGCCTAAGTGTAGATCAGGGCGGCTTGGATCACAGCCGAGTTTTATATTAAGCGGCGTACCTGTTTCTAATGATTTTTTTAATTTCTGTTCAAGTTCTTCTATTGGGATGATTTCATCAGTTCCTCTTTTAATCAGGTCGATCTGCTCCTGAACTGATGGGAATTTAATCTTCAATGTACTTTGATTTTCCTTTCAATTTCTCGTTTAGCATCTTTCTCGGCAATTGTAGCCCGTTTATCAAATGACTTCTTTCCGCGTGCTACTGCAACTTCAATTTTTATTTTACCTTTCACAAGGTATACTCTAACAGGGATTAATGTCAATCCTTTTTCTTTGACTTTCGACTTGAGTTTTCTGATTTCACTTTTATTTAGCAGGAGTTTTCTTTTTCTTTTTTCTTCGTGATTGAAAATGTTCCCGTGATCAAACTCGCTTATGTGCATATTAATCAAATAGGGCTCTCCATCAATGAAATCAACGTATGCATCGAGAAAATTTGCTTTAGACTGACGCAGTGACTTTACTTCAGTTCCTTGCAAAACTATTCCAGCCTCTATGGTATTGAGGATGAAGTATTCGTGTAATGCACGCTTATTACTTAAGAGAGTTTTTTCCTCCAATTCGTGACTCATTGCGTGGCTAACTTAAAAATATTGAGAAGTAAAATCAATAAATGAAGTAAATGAATTTTTCCTCCCATCTTGTCACAAAAAACTAAATATTTTTTCATCAAACATTTGTATATTAAAATATGAAACTTGTGCAGTGTTTTATTTTAATATTAGTTTCACTTATCAATGCTCAGCAAACAAATCTTTCCCCAATTCCAACTTCAGGAGGAACAAAGTTTTTTTATAAGCCCGATGCAGTATATAAAACTACAACAGTTTCTGTCGCAGGTTCTTTTAATAATTGGAGTAAATCCGCAAATGAAATGAATTTCGATTCTGCTAGGAATTTATTTACAGCAACTTTAAAACTTAAGCCGGGAATCGAATATCATTACAAATATGTGTTGAACGATTCTATATGGATTACCGATCCAAACGCACCAAATGTTACTGAAGATGAATGGAAAAATGGGATTATAATTCCTTATCAATTCGGTTCACCCTATGTGGTTAATTTCAATCCACCAAATAGTAAACGAGTTACGAAATTAGATGAAATAACCTGCAAATTAGTTGGAGTTGACACTTTGATCAATCCGAACTCCATTTCGGTTTTGATTGATAAAATAGTTTGCAAATATGTTTTTGCTCAAAAGTCAGGTGAATTAAAAATCATTCCATCTTCAAATTTAGAAGAAGGTGAGCATAATGTTTTGATTCAATTTTCCGATTTGAATGGGAATAGAAATGAAGGGTATCTTTCAAAATTCTTTTTAGATAGGTTCAAAGCAAAAATCAAAACACCACGCTTTTATGATAGTGCAGTAATGTATGAAGTCTATATACGTTCATTCCACGATTCAAATCAAGATGGGATTGGTGATTTTAACGGTTTGACTGCCAAATTAAATTATTTCAAAGAACTTGGTGTGAATACGCTCTGGTTAATGCCTTTCAATGAAAGCACGAAAGATCACGGTTATAATACCACTAACTATTTTTCAATTGAAAAAGATTATGGATCATTTAACGATTACTACCGATTTATTTCAGAGTGTAAGAATAATGAAATACGAGTAATAATGGATTTGGTAATCAATCACTCGGATTCTTCTCATAGATTTTTTAGAGATGCTGTAAATAGACCAAAATCAAGATTTTCAAATTGGTATCAATTCACTGACTCAATGAATACCACATGGAATCACTTCGGAATTGAAGCCGATATGCCAAAATTCAATTTCGAGAATGAGGAAATCCAAAAATATTTTATTGAAGTTATAAAGTATTGGATTGATCCGAATTTGGATGGTGATTTTTCTGATGGTGTCGACGGTTTTCGCTTTGATGCTGCAAAAGAAATTCCTCATCAATTTTGGAGCAAAGTTAGAAAGGAAGTTAAAAAGATACGAAACGATGTTTTACTGCTCGGAGAAGTTTGGGATGGCTCAAACTATATAATTCCTTTCTTTGAAGATGAAATGGATATGTGTTTCGATTATCCGTTTTACTATGAAGTGGAGAGAATTCTAAATAAAAAGGCGAAAAGTAAAATTGGAGATTTGATTGAACTTCAAAGAAAAGTCTATCCAGCAAATTTTCAAATGGTCAAGTTTTTGAGCAATCATGATAATCACCGCGCATTATCACTTTTTGTGAATGATACATTAAAATTGTATCAGGCACTTACAATGATTTTTACTTTGCCAGGTACTCCGATGGTTTACTATGGTGATGAAATTGGGATGGAAGGAATAACACCACCGGAAAATGTCAGAAAACCAATGGATTGGAGTTTAATAAATGATTCAGCTAAGAACGAGCTATTCGAATTTTATAAATCCATAATAAAACTTCGCAGACAGCATTCAACACTATCCAGAAGGCATGATGAGAAGGTGAGAAGTTTCAAATCTGTTGAAGCAAATGATGGGGATATCATCTCCTACTTAAGATTCAGTAAAAAAGATAAATACCTAATTTTGATTAATAATTCAGACTCAAAGAAGGAGAAACTTAAATTCGAGAATATAGAACTGTACAAAAAAGCAGTTAAGATTATTTTTTCGAAAGAGAGATTACTTTCAAAACAGCCTCAAGCTGTCATATCATTAAAAAATTTGATACTATTGCCGAGAGATTTTCTCGTAATTAAGTTAAAGGATTAATGGAACACAGATGACTCGGATTGAGCAGAACTTGCCTGACTACCGACAGGTTTTCACAGATTTAATAAGCATTAAGCATCGTGTATCAATTATAATTGCCATTCTCTTTCTTTGTTTGATTGCGATGGGCTGTGGGAAGAAATCCGATCCGAATGAAATTATTATTTGGCATCAGATGAGAGTCGATGAAAGAGAAGTACTTCAGCGGCATCTCGATAATTTTATGAAGTTGAATCATGAAATTAAAGTCACACAACTTTATAAAGAAACTGAGGAACTTCGATCTGGATTTATAATCGCTGCAATCGGTGGTCAAGGTCCTGAATTAGTTTACGGTCCTGAGGATCAAGTCGGTCCATTCGAAATAATGAAAATCATCAAGCCATTAGATGAAATTTTTTCTGAGGAGTACTTAAACAATTTTAACGAAAAAGCAAAAGTCTACAGCAATGGCAAACTTTGGATGCTGGCTGATAAACTTGGGAATCATTTAACTCTCGTCTACAATAAAGCTCTTTTAAAATCTCCACCAGAAACAGATAGGGAACTCATCGAGATTGGAAAAAAATTAACTCTTGATAAAAACAATGATGGAAAGACTGATCAATACGGACTTGTCTGGAACTACACAGAACCATTCTTCTTCATTCCATTCTTAACTGGATATGGCGGCTGGGTATTTGACGATAGTCTTAATCCAACTCTGAATTCGCAAGCGATGATAAGTGGGTTAAAATTTATCGCAGAGCTTAGGGATAAGCATAAAATTATTCCAAATGAAGCTGATTACGAAATCGCAGATGTACTTTTCAAGGAGGGAAGAGCCGCAATGCTGATCAACGGCGATTGGTCTTGGGCAAGTTACGGTAAATCAGGAATCGATTATGGTATTTCCCCATTACCTCTGATTGAGGAAACTGGACTGCGAGCTGCGCCAATGGTGTCAGCAAAAGGATTTTCAATCAACGCAAATGTGAAAGATGATAAGCTATCGATCATTAAAAAGCTTATGGAATTTTTATTGTCTCCCGAGAACCAACTTCAGACAGCAAAACAATTGAATACATTTCCAACACGAAAAGAAGTCTATCAAGATCCTTTCATCTTGAAGGACGAGATTCTTCAAAATTCACAAAAACAAATTGAATTCGGCAAACCAATGCCAATTGTGTCTGAGATGCGTGCAATTTGGGATGCAATGAGACCGAGTTATCAAGCTGTTCTTGGAGGAACAATCGGTCCAGAACAAGCTGCAATTCAGATGCAGAAGGATGCTGTTAAGAAAATTGCTGAACTGAAGGAAGATGTGACATCTGAATCGGCGGAGCAGATCTTTTTCATAATTGCTGGAATTGGGATTTTCATTTTGATTATTCTCTCGCGGAAGACATGCATCTCGTTCATACTGACATTTAAAGAGAATCGGTTTGCTTATTTCTTTTTATTACCCGCTCTTATTGTGATGGGGTTAGTAATCTTTTATCCATTCTTTTATAATGTAGTTTTATCCCTTTCCAATATGAACTTAAGGCATATAAGTGATTGGGGAATAATTGGTTTCGATCAATATGTTAAAGTTTTTTCAGAGCCGGTTTTTTATTCGGTATTTTTAAAGACGATCTTCTGGACTTTTTCAAACGTGTTCTTCCATGTTGTGCTTGGTGTTGCATTAGCACTATTGTTAAATCGTTCACTTCCAGGTAAAGGAATTTTCAGAACTCTATTGATTCTGCCTTGGGCAATTCCACAGTATATTGTTGCTCTGACATGGCGCGGAATGTTTAACTACGAGTATGGCTCAATTAACCTAATCTTTACTAAATATTTAATGCTCCCTGCTGTCGAATGGTTAAAAAGTCCAACAGAAGCTTTTCTTGCAGTTATTCTTACAAATGTTTGGCTTGGATTTCCTTTTATGATGATAATCTCATTGGGCGCTCTGCAGAGCATCCCACAAGAACTTTATGAAGCAGCTGATATTGAAGGTGCAAGGTGGTTTCACAAGCTTAAAAGTATTACAATCCCATTGATTAAGCCTGTGCTAATTCCGGCTATTACACTTGGGATAATATGGACGTTTAATAATTTGAATGTTGTTTGGCTTGTAAGTAATGCAGGTGAACCATCGGATCAAACACATATATTGGTTTCATATGTTTATAAAGCTGCATTTAACCTTTATCGCTATGGTTATGCGGCTGCATTCAGTATGGTTATATTTTTAATTTTATTACTAATGAGCATTTCTCTGATAAAGAAAACGAAAGCAACAGAATCGGTATATTAGAAATGAAAGAAAGTAAACTCGTTAACTTTTTTATCTATTTGTTTTTAATAGTATTCACGATAGGAACGCTCTACCCAGTTTTAAATGTCTTCAGTATTTCGCTGCGTCCTGGAGATAAACTACTTTCGACCTCACTTGAGATTATTCCCGATAATGCTACTTTCAAGTCATATGTTGAACTTTTTACCAATAGAGATTTTCTTCTTTGGATTTGGAATTCAACTTTCATTTCTCTCGTTGTGACAATTACTGGAGTCGTGCTTGCTTCAACGGCCGGATATGCATTATCGAGATTTAATTTTATCGGTAAACAATTGAGCATGACTGGTATCATAATAACGCAAATGTTTCCAGCAACAATGCTTCTTCTTCCAATGTATATCATGCTGATTGAACTCGGACTTTTGAACAGTTATTTTGGAATTATCATCGTTTACACTTCAACCGCTTTGCCATTCTGCGTCTGGCAAATGAAAGGATACTATGATACTATTCCATTCAGTCTTGAAGAAGCCGCACGAATAGACGGATGTACTCGGTTTCAAGCTTTTTATAAAATTATACTTCCGCTTGCGGCTCCTGCATTAGTAATAACCGCACTTTTTTCTTTTATGGCAGCGTGGTCTGAATATATTGTTGCAGCACAAATTCTGCAGGACACAAAACTTTATACGCTTCCGCTGGGACTTAAGTCATTCCAATCCAATCTCACAACAGAGTGGGGATTGTATGCCGCAGCTTCGTTGGTTGTGAGCATTCCAGTCGTAATTTTGTTTGTTGTGCTCAGTAAATGGTTAGTATCTGGATTAACACTTGGCAGTGTGAAAGGGTAGAAATATGTTGGTTTGTAACAATAATAGGAACGCTGATTTTTAAGATCGTTAAGATCTTTTATGATCTTAATAAATCATAATGATCATAAAAATCTATGTTCCAGTAAATAGCATTAATGAGCATCAAGCCAATTATCACCTTCACCGATGTCAACTTTCACTGGAACTTTTAATGAAATTGCATTAACCATTTCTGTTTGGACAAGTTGCCTGACTTTATCTAATTCAGATTTAGAGACTTCAAAAACTAATTCGTCATGAACTTGCATTATCATTTTCGACTTGAGAATTTCTTTATCAAACATCCGGTCGAGATTGTTCATTGCAATTTTGATCATGTCTGCAGCAGTTCCTTGAATCGGCATATTGATAGCAGCACGCTCCTCAAATGAACGAACTGCAAAATTCTTTGAATTGATATTCGGTAAATATCTTTTTCGTTTCATTAATGTTTCGACATAACCTTTCTTCTTCGCAAATTCAATGGTTGAGTCGAGATAGTCCTGCACACCAGGATACTTCTTAAAATATTTATCAATTATTTCTTTTGCTTCGGATTGTGAAATTCCTAATCTCACCTTGAGTCCAAAAGCTCCAATTCCATAAAGGATTCCGAAATTCACTTCCTTTGCTTTTCTGCGCATATCGTGCGCTACATCTTTAAGTTTGCAATTGTAGATCAGCGAAGCTGTATTCGAGTGGATATCAACATCATTCTCGAATGCAGCGATCATATTTTTATCTTCACAGATGTGAGCCATTATTCTTAGTTCGATTTGGGAATAATCTGCACTCATGATTATCCAATTATTATCTGGAGCAGTGAATGCTTTTCGTATTTCTCTTCCAAGCTCTGTCCTAATGGGAATATTTTGCAGGTTTGGGTCTGTGCTCGAAAGTCTCCCGGTTGCAGTAACAGTTTGATTATAGGAAGTATGTATTCTACCAGTTGTTGGATTTATCATTCTTGGAAGTGCTTCGATATATGTGCTTTTCAGTTTACTTAATTGCCTGTAACTTATTAAGTTTTCAATAATTGGGTGTGAATATCTTATCTGTTCAAGCGCTTGAATATCGGTTGAAAAACCTGTTTTTGTTTTTTTGACTGCTTCAAGTTTTAGTTTATTAAATAGAATTTCTTGAAGCTGCTTCGGGGAATTAATGTTGAACTTTTCCTTTGCGTGATTAAAAATTTCAGCTTCATTGATTTCGATCAGATGCTCGATTTGCTTCTTCTGTTCCGAAAGCTCCGAACTTTCTACATGAACACCATTTAACTCCATACGTGTGAGTGTTTTAACAAGTGGGAATTCTATAGTTTCACAAAGATCAGTTAATTCATTTTCTTTCAATTCCGATATTAGCTTCTCATAGAGTCGATATGTAATGTCAGCATCTTCACACGAATAATTTTTCAATTGCTCAAGATCAACATCCCACATCAATTCAGGATTTTTTTTCTCGCCGATTAAAGCCGAAAGTTTGATTGTTGAATAATTTAAATATCTCAATGCTAATTCATCGAGATTATTCGGAGCATTCGAATTTAACGCGTACGAAGCTACCATCGTGTCAAAGAGCGGTCCCGTTATTTCAATTCCATATTTATCAAGTACAGTCATATCATATTTAAGGTTTTGGCCAATCTTGAGAATTTTTTCGTCCTTAAAAATTGGTTTCAATAATTCGAGTAACTTGGACTTTATTGGGAGAGTGCTATGTTTATCAAATTTAATGAGATAGGCTTCATTCACTCGAAGACAAAATGATATAGCAACAAGTCTTGCATCAATCGCGTTTAGATTATCAGTTTCGGTATCAAACGTAAATTCATGCGCATTAATAATTTTTTCTATTAATCTTTTGACCTCTTCTTCAGTTCGAAGGATTTCATACTGTGTATCGGCAGGATTAAATTGCGCGTATGTGCTAAACTGTTCGGAAGGAGATTTCTTTTCATCAAAAAATAAATTTTGCTCCGGAATATCATAAAGCTCGTGAATGCGTTTTTTAAGTGATCGTATTTCAAGTTCAGTTAATATTTGATCCAAAGCTTTCAAGTTTGGCTTCTTCAGACTGAAGTCATCAAGCTTAAATTGGATGGGCGTATGCAAATTTATTGTAACTAATTCCCTCGAAAGATACGCCGAATCTTTCTGCTCCGATAGTTTTTGTTTTACACTGGCTTTTGAGATTGAGGAGATGTTTTTATAAATGTTATCAAGAGAATTGAATTCTTTCAAAAGTGTTAACGCCGTTTTTTCACCAATGCCCTTAACACCTGGAATATTGTCTGAACTATCACCTGTCAAAGCTAAAAAATCTATTATCTGCGATGGGCTTAGTTCCATTTTTTCAAACAATTTAACTTCGTCAATTAATTCAGCTTCGTCTATACTTTTTGCCGGTTTATAGATTATGGTTGAATCGTTAATTAATTGAAAATAATCTTTATCCGGTGTTACTAAATAAAGTTTGAGTTTTTGTTCTTTGAGTGAATGAACCAGCGTTCCGATTATATCATCAGCTTCATATCCAGGGATAGAAAGCATTGAGACATCCATCGCTTCGAGAATTTGCTTGATATAATCAATTTGATAAATCATTTCCTCGGGCATTTCCTGGCGGTTTGCCTTGTACTCTGGAAATTTTTTATGACGGAATGTTTTCTCTTTGAGATCAAAAGCCACAGCCAGATAATCAGGTTTTTCTTTCTCGAGGATCCGCAGCAAAGAGGCAAAGAAACCATAGACAGCACTTGTGTTTTGCCCTTTACTATTTCGTAATGGTCTATTAATGAATGCAAAGTAAGCCTTGTAAGCCATTGCCATCGCATCGATTAAGAATATTTTCTTCATAAAATTATTGGTTTCTTTTTTTGCCTATATACTTCCAATAAATATAAAATGGAACTCCGAGAGATACCAAAATTAAACCCATCATCGCATTGCTTGTATCGGAGATGATTGTATTCCCAACAAATAGCACTGAGAAGATAACAAAGATTGCTGGAAGAACAGGATATCCAATCACTTTGTAAGGACGCGGAGTATCGGGCATTTTTTTTCTTAGTACGAAAACTCCATATGCTCCCAATCCATAAAACATCCATGATGCAAAAATGACATAGTCTGTAATCGTATCAAATGTTCCTGTTAAAGTCAGAATACTAGACCAAATTCCCTGGACGATTAAAGAAACTCCCGGTGTCATAAATTTTGGATGAGACTCACCAAGCTTTTTGAAAAACATATTATCGCGGGCCATTGCAAAATGAACTCTTGCAGTTGCTAATATACTTCCATTGACCGCACCGAAGGTTGAAATCACTATTGCTATGGATATTATTGCACTTCCAATTGGTCCGAAAATTATTTCTGCAACTGTTGCACCGACTAATGGTGATTTAGCGATCTTTTCAACTGGAATCACATAAATGTATGCAAGATTTATAATTACATAGACAATCATCACCGTCAATGTACCGAGAAATAAAGCTCTCGGTACGTTTCGTTTTGGATCTTTGACCTCACCCGCAACGAAAGTAACATTGTTCCATCCGTCGTAGGCCCAGAATGCACCTGCGAGAGCAAGACCAAACATTGCAATCATATTCATATCGCCGCTGTGCTGTGTTGTAAATCCTGAATAAAGATTCGCGACATCTCCGCTCCCAAAACCGAATGCCAATGCTGCGAGGATAAGAATTGAGGCGATCTTCACAAAAGTAATAACTGTCTGAACACCACCGCCGAAGACCACTCCAACATAATTAACACCTGTAAGAAACAAGAGACACAATATGGCAACTGCTTTTGTGCCAAAATCTTGAAGCGGATAAATATTTCCAACGAGTGGAACGTATATTGAAAATTTCTGAATCTCTTCTGAAAATTGCGGATACTTAAAAAAGTAGCCAAGATATTCTGAAAAAACTACGGCTATAGAAGCTTGACTTCCGGTTTGAATTACAGCAAGAATAGACCAACCGTATATAAATGCGATGAAATCGCCGAACATGGTGCGAAAGTATTTATACTGTCCTCCGGTTGCATCGATCATTCCAGCTATTTCTGCATTTGTCAATGCACCAATGAGAGTAAAAATACCGGCAACAATCCATGCAAGAATCATTAATTCTGGAGACATTAATTGTTCTGCCATGCTTGCTGGTTTTCGGAAAACTCCAGAGCCGATCATAGAACCCACAACGAGCATCGTTGCTGCAGTGACTGTTAATCCTCGTATCAATCCTTCATTGGTTCTTTCGTGCTGTTTCATCTCGAACTTTCAATTGTTTCAGAATGGTTTGAAATTATAAAATCAGATAAGAAATTCAAAATTGGAAATGATGAAGAAGTAGTAAATGACCAATACTAATATTCAAATTCCAAGAGCTCATTGGAATATTGAATAATGAATGAATATTGATTGATGGTTTATGAAGAATGAAACTCTGCAATTAACAAATAACGATTAACAATTAACCTCTCTATCAACTCCTTAGAATAACAAAATCAGATTCGTATATTTGTATCGATGAGACCGACGTATGCTGAAATCAACTTGTCGAACCTTAGGCATAACTATCTTTCAATAGCTAAAAAAGTGGGTAAAAATGTTCATGTTATGCCAGTAGTCAAAGCAAATTCCTATGGACATGGTATGATAGAGTGTGTAAAAGCTTTACGAAAATTAAATCCAAAACCTGAATACTTTGGTGTTGCATTGCTCGAAGAAGCGATTGAGTTTCGGAATGTGTTCAAGAGTGAGAAACTATTGGTATTCGGAAAGATCGATCCGGAATATTTTAAGTTTATCATTAACCAAAATATCACACCGACTTTTTATGAATTAGATCAAATAGAGGACTTCTCGAAAGTATGCAATCAAATAAGAAAAATTGGAAAATTTCATTTGAAAGTTGATACAGGCATGGGGCGTGTAGGAGTAAATCATCTCGAAGCAGAAGATTATATCAATTGGATAAAAAAGCAAAAAAACATATTTTTAGAAGGAATTTATACACACTTTGCAACTTCGGATGCAAGAAATAAAAATTTTGCATTCGATCAATTGGAAAAATTTAAGAAAGTTAGAGATATCGCAAAAAAAGAATATCCTAGAATTAAATACTTTCATACTTCGAATAGTGGTGCAATTTTAGATTTACCGGAATCATATTATGATATGGTTCGACCTGGAATTTCTCTATATGGATATTATCCTTCAGATGAAACTACCGAGAGTGTTAAACTCAAACCAGTCATGTCATTGAAAACAAGGATATCTTATACAAAATCTGTTGAAAAG
This sequence comes from Ignavibacteria bacterium, assembly GCA_016873845.1. Classification (NCBI taxonomy): domain Bacteria; kingdom Pseudomonadati; phylum Ignavibacteriota; class Ignavibacteria; species Ignavibacteria bacterium. The sequence goes on along the minus strand of VGVX01000013.1, from coordinate 22,079 downwards.
GGAGCAAGCATCAGCTATGGAAGAATTTACACAACAGACAAACAAACAAACATTGCAACTCTTCCAATCGGTTATGCCGATGGATATAATCGCTTGCTCTCAAACATTGGTAAGGCAATAATTAAAAATAAAATTTATAATGTTGTTGGCCGTGTCTGCATGGATCAAATAATGATAGATTTGGGAGATGATAATATTAGCAATAAGGAAGAAGTAATACTCATCGGTTCAAATGGATCTCAGACATTTAATGCAACAGACATAAGCAGATTAATCAATACAATACCATACGAAGTTTGTACATCAATAACCAGCAGAGTACCAAGAATATATATTTATTGAATTGGATTTCGTTAAATTTTACATAGTCCAAGTTTTAAAAAGCTCAACATCACGCTTACGCTTAACTGATCGTGAAAAGGAAAAACTTTTATCTCGATTAATGACGCGTTTGGAAAATGCTGCGGATATTTTTCCCGAAATCAAAACTATGGAAAGAGTAAAAGGATTAGAGGAAACATCTCAGCGTATGCTGACAATTTATCGCAGATTAAATAAAGCTCATATAGATCTTGAAAGGGTAAGTTATCAATTCTGTGATGACCGCGATGCACTCACTTCAGCATTACGTAGATTTCTGCAAGGCAGATCAACTGCTGTATTGAATATTGACAAATCATCACGCCCAAAAATTGTATTCGACGATTCGACTTTTACTTTTTATGAGATCAAAGAACTGCCCGAAAAGCAGAATGAAGAAAAATCCCCGGAGGAAATTTCGGAAGAAGATAAATTGGAATTGCACGAATTTTTAGGAAAAGAAGTTGAACCATTGGTCGAAGTCGACGACGGTATAGGATTAATTGATGTTTCTGCGCATAAAGAAGTTAAAGAAATTTCAGAACACGAAGCAGTAAATGAAAGTATTATGCCTGTTTCAGATTTGGAAAAGGAAGAAACAGAAATAATTAACTTGGACAAAAAAGAACAAATTGATAACGGACAATTCCAACATGATAAGACGGAAGAACAAGAGCATGAGTTAAGTTTATTTGATGATGAAAATATTGAGACTGAAGCTTTTTCTCCAATAATTGCAGAATCTGAGAAAAACAGTGAATTTGAATTGGTCGATAATGATGCTGAAAGTGATGAAGAAACTATTGACGAGCCCACGACTCAGAAAGAATTTATTCTTAGAGAAGAATTAGGTGACAGAGAAGGAACTTTTCACCGTGAAAGCAGAAAAAGTTCGGACGAGCGCCCAAAAACAGACGAAGAAATTTTTTATGAGTTCGAAACAAGCTTAGTGGATAATATAAAGGAACTCGATGATTATCTTGGTAAGATAACAACATCAAGTTATGATGAAAACAGAGAAGAGGAATTGATCACACAGGCTTATAAGAGTCTTACAACTGCAGAATCTTTAGGGCATGAAGTAATTGCCAAAATGATAAAAACATATTGGGCTGCCTTGCTTGCAATGCGAGACAAAAAACTTCCCGCTACGAAAAACGAAGCAGAACTTATTCGAAGTACATTAATTATAATTGTAGCACTAATCAAGGATAAAGACATAGAACTTGAATCCTATTGGGAAAATCATAATTACTTAGTTAAAAAACTTACTGATCTTTCATATGAGGTATAAATGGAACTTTATGCAGTAATAATGGCAGGCGGTGTCGGTTCAAGATTTTGGCCGCGAAGCCGAGAAAAAATGCCAAAACAACTATTGAAAATTTTTGGAGAACACACAATGATCCAAGATACGGTTCGGCGGATCTCCAAAATTGTTAAACCAGAAAATATTTACATCGTTACGAATAAAGTACAGAAGACCGAAATTCATAACCAACTGAATCAAATTCCTCAGAATAACATAATTGTCGAACCGTTTGGGAGAAACACAGCAGCTTGCATCGGATTGGCTTCAGTACTTATTGATAATTTTAATAAAGACGCAGTAACTCTTATTCTTCCCGCCGATCACATCATCCGCGATGAAGATGCTTTTCTTGATATTATGAAAAAGGCAGCGAAGTTTGCTTACAAAAAAAACGGTCTCGTCACAATAGGAATTCAACCTACAAGACCTGAAACCGGTTATGGTTACATTCAGAGAGAAGATCAAGAGATCGAAGAAAATATTTTTAAGGTAAAAACATTTGCTGAAAAACCAAATTATCAAACTGCTGAGAAATTTTTGGAAAGCGGCGATTTTGTATGGAACAGCGGTATGTTTATTTGGAAAGTAGAATCTATTCTTAAAGAAATTGGGAAGCATATGCCTGATTTGATGGATGGATTAAATAAAATCCAAAAGTCTGTTGTTAAAGGTGACTACGAGAAAACGCTTGAAACCGTGTACCGCATGCTGAGAAGTATTTCAATTGACTACGGAATAATGGAAAAATCCGATAACGTCTTTGTAATCCGCAGTACTTTCGGGTGGAGCGACGTCGGAAGTTGGGAAGAAGTTTATCAATTAAGTCACCGTGATGAATTTGGGAACAGCTTACATGGTAATTTTTTCATTGAAGGAGTGCATAACTCTTTGATACATTCTGAAAGTAAATTTACCGCTTGCATCGGAATCGAAAATTTAATCGTGATCAATACTGATGATGCATTACTTGTGGCAAATCGTAACAATTCGCAGGATGTTAAGAAAGTTGTTGACTATTTGAAGAAGAAAAAAATTAACGACTTCCTATGAAAAAGCTTATAACAGAAGGAAAAATTTTACAAATCGTAAAAACCGGAAGTAAGGAAATTGAAATTCCTCATGGTGCGATTCTAACTCCTTCTGCAATCGATTTGATAAGCAAGCACAAACTTACCATTGTCGAAAAAAAATCTATTGCTGAGAAAATTGATTTAAAATCCGATTCGAAAATAAAAAAGATTGCAGTGGGATGTGATCACACTGGATATAGAGTTAAGGAAGAAGTGAAAAAATTTTTACTCGAAAAAGGTTATCAAGTCGAAGATGTTGGAACTTATTCAGAGGAACCATGCGATTATCCGGAATTCGCATATGCAGTTGCATTATCAGTTAAGAACTTGATTTCCGATCGTGGAATTATTTTCGATGCGACCGGAAATCCTTCTGCAATTTGTGCAAATAAAGTCAAAGGGATACGTGCAGCAATTGGTTACAATGAGTATGCTGTGAAAAGTTCACGCGAACATAACAATAGTAATGTGATTACATTCGCGGCACGAGTCAATAATACAGATTTCATTAAGTCACTTCTCCTCCTATGGCTTAAAACTGATTTCGAGGGGGGAAGACATCAAAAAAGACTTGATAAGATTGAAGATATTGAGAAGAAAAATTAATTTTCCATAAGTAGAAAAACTCACAAAGCAATTTAACTTGTATCAGATTATTAGCCCAATAGTAGATAGAAAAATAGTCTCGGATCAAATCCATTTACTGACTTTTAAATCGAAGGAAATTGCAAAAGATGCTAAACCTGGACAATTTGTAAATGTTCGAGTATCGAATGGATTGTATCCATACTTACGCCGACCCTTCAGTATCTGCGAAGTTAATTATGACACATTTAGTATCCTATTCAGTGTATTCGGTATGGGTACAAAAGTCTTGGCAGAAAAAAAAGCAGGAGGGTCGTTGGACGTGATCGGTCCTCTTGGTAAGGGCTTCTCTATTGATAAAGATTTTGAGAGTGCAATCATTGTTGCCGGCGGTCTTGGTTCAGCCCCCTTTCCATTTTTGATTTCGAGATTAAAACCGGATGTCAATATCAAATCATTTGTTGGTGCACGCACAAAAGAATTATTGATCTCATACAAGCTTGAAAACATTTCATTCGCCACCGATGATGGCTCATATGGGAAAAAAATGAACGTCGTTGAGTTGCTTTCAGATGAGTTTCAAAAAGGATCATTCGACTCAAAAGTAAAACTATATGGCTGCGGACCTACACTGATGTTAAAAGCCCTTTCAAAGTTTGCACTTGAAAATAATTTCGATTGTGAAATTTCAACTGAAGCGGCAATGGCTTGTGGCTTTGGAATTTGTCAGGGCTGCCCGATGGAATCCTCGAATGGTGAAAAGTATTTTCTGGTTTGTAAAGATGGACCTGTGTTCAACGTCAGAGATGTGAAACTGTGAGCAAGCCTGACTTAAAAGTTAAAATTGGTTCTCTTGAATTTAATAATCCAATCTTTGTTGCAAGCGGCACTTTTGGTTATGGACTTGAATCAAGTGATTTTGTAGATATCAATAAACTTGGTGCAATAGTTACGAAATCACTTTCGCTCAAGCCTCGTAAGGGGAATCCGCCGCCAAGAATCGTTGAAACTCCTTCTGGCATGCTTAACGCAATTGGTCTAGCAAATATTGGCGTGGAAAGATTTTTAAAAGAGAAATTGCCATTGTTGAACCAATTTGACACTAAGATCATTGCCAATGTTGCTGCAAGTTCTGTCGAGGAATATGTTGAATGTGTGCGGTTAATGACTAATGAAAAAATTGATGCTTTCGAGATAAATGTTTCCTGCCCAAATGTTCATGATGGTGGACTCGAATTTGGAACGAATTGTTTAAAAGTTGGTGAGATTACACAAAAAACTGTCGCAGTATCAACAAAGCCTATCATAATAAAATTGACTCCAAACGTAACCCGGATCGCAGAATTTGCTCAAGTGGCAAAAGAGAATGGAGCTGCAGCAGTATCCGCAATAAATACATTTATCGGAATGGTGATTGACATTACAAAGAGAAAACCGAAATTATCCCATAATACAGGTGGGTTGTCCGGGCCCGCAATTAAACCGCTGGCTGTTGCAAAAGTTTTTCAAATTTATAAGGAAGTTGATATTCCAATAATTGGTATTGGTGGAATATCAAATTATTCTGATGTAATTGAATTTCTCTTGGCAGGCGCAACGGCAGTTCAAATTGGTACTCATAATTTTGTTGAACCTGATTGCACGGAAAAAATAATTTCGGATTTAGTTAAATACCTCATTAACAATAATGTAAAATCGGTCAAAGAATTAATCGGTAAACTTCAACTTTTTTAATCTACATTGAGTTATAAAGAAACTCTCAACTTTTTATATTCGCTTCAGAAGTATGGAATTAAGTTTGGATTGGACAATACACACAAACTGCTCAGTTATCTTGATAATCCTCAATCAAAGTTTAAATCGATTCACATCGCTGGAACAAATGGAAAAGGTTCAACTGCAACGTTGATAGCATCAATTTTAAGGGAGATGAATTATAGAGTTGGATTGTACACTTCACCTCATCTTGTAAAATTCAATGAAAGGATTCAAGTTAACGGAACGATGATATCAGATGATGAATTGGTGGAATACACACAGTTATTGAAACATCAAGTTGAATCTATCAAACCAACGTTCTTTGAGGTTACTACGTCAATCGCCTTTAAATATTTTGCTGACCAAAAAGTCGATTTCGCTGTGATAGAAACCGGACTTGGCGGAAGACTAGACTCTACTAATGTAATCGTGCCGGAATTGAGTGTGATAACTTCGATTGGTTTCGATCACACGGATATGCTTGGCGATACTTTGGAAAAAATCGCTTTCGAAAAAGGAGGAATAATTAAGCAAAATGTTCCTGTTATAGTTGGATTCAATCATGATCCAGTAAAACAGATTTTATTTAAAACCTGTTTAGAGAAAAACGCAAGTTGTACAGATGTTCAGTTTCTGTACGATCTCGAAGCTCTGGAGAAATCCTTTCCGAGTATGCAGCTCAAAATTAACTCTCAAAAAACTGGAAAAGTATATAATTTAGTTTCACTGCTTTATGGTGAATTTCAAATAAATAATCTTATTACTAGTATAGCATCAGTCGAAACTTTGTCTTTGAATGAAACAAACTTCATAACGAAAGTAGAGAATGGAATTAAAAACCTTCATAGAAATTTTTTATTTCAAGGAAGATTTCAGCGCATTTCACAACAACCGTTAATTATTATTGATACATCCCACAATTCTTCTGCATTCGAAAGTTTCATATATGAGGTAAATGACCTTAAAGTCAATAATAGAATTGCAGTTTTTGGAGTTATGAAGGATAAGGAAATTAGTGACTCGCTGAATTTGATATGTGGGACATTTGATGAAATTTTCACCTGCTGCGCTAAAACTATGAGAGCGATTACCTCATCTGAGCTGGCATCAAAATTTAATAATCCAGTAAAAGTTTTCGATGGAAAAAGCGTGGCTAATGCCATTGAGCTTGCGTTAACCAGCTGTGAAAAAGATTCCGCAGTTTTCATATTCGGTTCAAATTATGTAGTTGGCGAAGCTTTGGAACATCTTGAATCAAAAAAATTGGAATAAGAAAAATTTTCACAATTGAGAAATAATTCTTGACATTAATTGACAAATGCGTAAATTTGTAACCAGTTATTCCACATTTCCCACAACGTTTAATAATGGATTACAAAAACGTTCTACTTATTTGAGAAAAAATATTTCCTCAATGCTTGAAAAATGCAAATAATCACAATCATTTTTAATTGTAAAGGATAGGTTAATGGATATTGCCGAATTAAAAAGCAAGAAGATAGTTGAATTGAACAAAATAGCGGAAGAACTCGAGATAGATGGTTTTGCCGATCTCAGAAAGCAAGATTTGATTTATAAAATATTGGAGACTAAAGCCGTCAAGGATGGAGTTTCCTTTAGTGCTGGTGTGTTGGAAGTCTTACCTGATGGATATGGATTCTTGAGATCATCCGATTACAATTATCTCCCATCACCGGACGATATTTATGTCTCACCGTCTCAAATTAAGAAATTTAATCTTAGAACTGGGGATTCAGTGAGCGGAGAGGTTCGTCCTCCAAAAAATGGTGAAAGATTTTTTGCACTGTTGAAAGTTACATCAGTAAATAACGGTGAACCAGAAAAAATTATGGGCCGCCGGCTTTTTGATAATTTAACTCCACTCTATCCTGAAAAGAAAATCCAGCTTGAGACCGCTCCTGGTGAGTACTCAGCCCGAATAGTCGATCTGCTTGCACCAATCGGAAAAGGGCAAAGAGGATTAATTGTTTCGCCGCCAAAGTCTGGTAAGACAATTCTTCTGCAGAAAATAGCTAACTCCATCACACGTAATCATCCGGAAATTAAAATGATTGTACTGCTTATCGACGAACGTCCGGAAGAAGTAACAGATATGAAACGTTCAGTTCAAGCTGAAGTTATTTCTTCAACTTTTGATGAGCCTGCAGAACGTCACGTACAAGTTGCTGAAATTGTGATCGAGAAAGCAAAGCGTTTAGTCGAATCTGGTCATGATGTAGTAATTTTATTGGATAGCATTACTCGATTAGCCCGAGCTCACAATACGGTTATACCGCACAGCGGTAAGATTCTCTCTGGCGGTGTTGACGCAAATGCGTTACACAAACCAAAAAGATTTTTTGGCGCTGCGCGAAATACCGAAGAAGGAGGCAGTTTAACGATTATTGCGACTGCATTAATCGACACTGGCAGCAGAATGGACGAAGTTATATTTGAAGAATTCAAAGGAACTGGAAACCTTGAAATCGTACTGGATCGAAATTTAAGTGATAGAAGAATTTTCCCTGCGATCGACGTTAATAGAAGTGGAACCCGTCGCGAAGAACTTTTAATCAAAGAAGAAACATTGAACCGTATTTGGATTCTTCGCAAGATAATTAGCGATCTTTCCGCAGTCGAAGCTATGGAATTCCTACTCGGAAAAATGAGAGGAACAAAAAATAATAAAGAATTTTTAAACTCCATGAATAGCTAATAAAGAATATTAACGACAAAAAATATTGAAACAGCTTACACTCATAATCCTTTCAATTATTTTTAATTCAGCAATCCTCCATGCACAAGATACAACAAAGTATCCCTGGCCTTTAAGTCCTGTAAACCAATCCCGTACAATTAGCGGTACATTTTGTGAATATCGGAGCACCTCAACATCTGGGCACTATCATAATGGGGTTGATATACCCGCACCGGCAGGAACTCCAGTATTAGCTGTTCTGCCAGGTACAGTTACAGTCGCTTACACTTCAGATCCGACAGGTTATGATAATTACATTCGTGTACGAACTGTGATTGATGGAAAGAATAAAGATTTAACTTACTATCATACGAATCCTGTCAGAACGGTTGGTCAAGTTGTTAGTCAGGGCGAAACTATTTCAACAATTGCAATCGACCACGTTCATTTGATTGAGTATTATCTTGGCAATACATCTTTGGAAATAAATGCCATCAGACCTGATGGCGGTTTGTTAAACTTAGTCGACATCTGGAAGCCAAACATTCGAACTGTTCGTTTTTTCGTTGATGAATCGACACTCCAATTACCTGCGACCAATATTGGAGGAAAAGTTGATATAATTGTTCATATCCAGGAAGTAAATGGCAGCGGCTCAAGCAGCGGTTCTAATAATGGCAGCTATGGCATAGGATATAAAATTTTATCAGCCGATACGCAGACTGTCATTTATAATCCACCGAGTAATTCACTTCGTTATCAATATTATTCGAAACCTTTGAACGATTATGTGAATTACAATTACTACCGTCCAGAAGCATCTACTTCAAACCATGTGTATATATTAACCAATGGTAAAGGTGCCAGTGATGTCGCTGCAACTCGGATTGTTACGAATAATTATTGGGATGCTGGTTCACTTCCAAATGGAAACTATGTTGTAATGATTTATACTTACGATACGAGAAGAAATGCGGACACAGTTTATGTTCCAATCACAAAGACAGACCTGGATTTAATTCCTCCTTCACAAACTAATTTATATTCTGTCACCTCAGAATCAACAAATTCCGTATCAATTAAGTGGGAGCAAAATTCTACGCCTGATTTGAAGGGGCATAGATTATTTTTTTCGTTTGATAATTCGGGCTGGAGTTTAAGAGATAATGAAAATGTTCTAACTTCCACTGTTACTTCGAAATCTTATGATTATACCTTTGATAAAGAAATATTTTTCAGAATTACTGCCGTCGATACAGCTCCTTCAGCGAATCTCAGTGTTCAGAGTGATGTGTATGGTGTGAGAATAAACAAAGGGATACCTAAGACCTTGATAGTGGACGGATTTACGCGAACCTCAGGAAGTTACAAACAAGTATATCATGATTTTGTTGCTTACTATGCTAAAAGCTTCAGTACGGATTTTCAATCAACCTCTAATTCTGCAATAATTGCAGGCCATATTAATTTGACCAATTATGACTTGGTGATTTGGTTTTTAGGGGATGAATCCACATCAGATGAAGCATTTAGCTCTCTTGAGCAGGAAATTGTAAAACAGTATTTGCGGCAAGGCGGGAAATTATTTGTGACTGGTTCGGAAATTGGATATGATCTTTTCAGTAATGGAACATCACAGGATAAATTATTTTTTAATAATTTTTTGAAATCCGGTTATTTGATGGATAATTCAGGCAGTCTCACGATTAATGGCGAGGCTGGTACCCTATTTCAAAGTTTAAATTTCAATTATGGATTAGTTTCAGCAGGTTCTCCATACAACGAAGATTATCCTGATGCACTTGACACAATTGGAGGAAGTCAAGTGCTTTTGCGTTATGCAAATTCTCGAATTGCAGCTGTGGGTTTCAAAGGTTTATTTGAAGGTGGAAGCAAAAATGGTGGAGTGATGGTGATGGGATTTCCATTCGAGACAATTATTGGCCAATTATCAAGAACCGCATTGATGAATTCAATCTTCAGCTACTTTGATCTTTCTACTTCGATTAATGATGGAAATGAAAAAAGATTGCCAAGAAATTTTGTCTTGCATCAAAATTACCCTAATCCATTCAATCCATCCACGATTATTAAATATCAAATCCCCATAACTTCGCATGTTAAGATCAAGGTTTATGATCTGATTGGAAGAGAAGTAGTTTCACTGGTGGATGAAGTTAAACCTGCTGGCGATTATTCAATTGAATTGAATTCATCTTACTTCAATTTATCAAGTGGAGTTTATTTTTACGAACTCAGAACAGATTCATTTATCAATTTGAAAAAGATGGTAATTATTAAATGAAAATCCTTTTTAGCTTCCTATTTTTTTTGACACAGATTAGCTTCTTATACTCCCAAATTGATGGGAATAAATTCCAACATTCCATCTGGATTAATCCACCTCAAGTGAAAGAGAATTTTGTTCTTAATTTTAATATTAGGCACGATCTATTAATCTTCAACAAGACAGTATCAGATACATTCAAAGCCAATGTTCAAGTTCAATTAGAGATATTAGATGAGAAAGATTTTGTAATTGATAGGCAGATTATAGAAGTTAATCTAAGTTGTGCAGCTTATGAACAGACTATTTCTAAAGAACTATTTTATTCGAATAAATTCTTATTATCTCTTCCCAAGGAAATGTTGAAAGCGAAATTGTCATTAAATGATGTAAATAGAAATGTTGAGTTGAGATTACCCCCATTCAATTTTTCATTAACATCCGAGCCGAAAATGATGCCTATCTTTATCAGTGAGAAAGATGTAAGAATCATTTTTTCAGATTCGATTCTTACGAAGTTTTCAAATGTATACTCATTTGATGCGACGAAAAACCTTCTTGTACTTCCATATAAGCCAACTGAACAAAAGATTATTGTTGAATTCGAAAATAGTATCTTTGAAGTTGAACGAGTAAATGGTTACTCATCTGATTTATCGCTTTACAACTTCGAAAAGTTAAAACTATTGGAAGGTAATTACTTCTTAAAATTTAATTCAAATACTAAAGAAAAAATCCCATTCAAAGTTGTTTGGTTTAATAAGCCGGAATACTTAAAAAATATATCTGCATCGGTTAGACTGGCTGAATTTATTTTTGAAAAAGATTTTACAAAAGAGATCACATCATATTCAGATGAAGCGAAGTACATTGAACTTTTTCAAGCATGGAAAAAATTTGATCCTACCCCAAACACCCCCTTTAATGAATTAATGGCAGAATTCTATCATCGTGCAGATTTTGCGACTGTAACATTCAAAAGTCTTCAAATTCAAGATGGAGCATTGAGCGATCGTGGAAAAATTTACTTGCTGTATGGTACACCAAAAACCAATGAGCGCAGTTTTAGTCAAGATGGAAAAGCCATCGAAATTTGGAAGTACGAAGGGCAGATAAATCACCAATTTATTTTTGTTGATGATGATCGAAGCGGAAACTTTAAAATAAAGAAATAACACATGTTGAAAATTGGCATAACGTGTGGAGATATTAATGGAATTGGTCCCGAGATTGCGATTAAGTCAATCAAGCAATTAAAGAAAGATTACAAGTATTATTTAATTGGGCCAAAAAATGTTTTCCTAAATCAAATCTCAAGAAATAAACTCAGCGATTATTCAAACTGTGAATTTGTTGATCTCGGTAAATCTACTATATCATATGGCGCTCCGAGTCAAAGTTCAGGGAATATTGCTCTAACTTCGATTTCCGAGTCAATAAAACTCTGGGATGAAAAAGTTATAGATGTCATAGTAACTTCACCGATATCTAAGGAAGCAATTTTGAAAGCCGGTTCGAAGTTTCCAGGACACACTGAAATTTTTGCAAATCGTTTTCGAACTGATAATTATGCTATGATGTTTCTCTCTAAAATAATGATAGCGGCTCTTGCAACAATTCACGAACCAATTAAGAAACTTTCTCGAATAATATCCCGTGATCTTCTCGAAAAAAAATTTTCCGTTATTAAAGATAGTTTAAAACAAGATTTCCGAAAGTTGTCTCCAACAATTGCTGTACTTGGATTAAATCCACATGCAGGTGAAAGTGGTCTAATCGGAACTGAAGAAAAAGAAATCGTCAGTCCTGTTATAAAGAAATTAAATTCCAAAAGAGTAATATATCGAGGTCCTTTTTCTGCAGACGGTTTTTATGGACAGAAGTGCTACAAAAAATTTGATTGTGTAGTTGGAATGTACCACGACCAAATCCTTGTTCCTTTCAAATTATTAAATTTTAATGAAGGAGTTAATTTTACTGCTGGTCTTCCTCTCATCCGGACTAGTCCAGATCATGGAACAGGATTTAACTTAGCAGGGAAAAATCTTGCGAATCCAAAAAGTATGATCGTAGCGATTAAGTGTGCAGAAAAAATTTACCAAAATCGGAGTTCATTTAAATGATACTCTCATTTGAAAAGGTCTATTTTGATTACGCTGGGCATTCAGTTCTGAATGGAATTAATTTTGTAATGGAATCCGGTGAATTGTTGTATATGATAGGTGCGAGCGGTTCCGGGAAAACGACAGTTCTAAAATTAATTTATATGGATTTGATTCCGAAATCGGGGATAGTTGCAGTCGGAGAATTTAACTCTCAATTTATGAAGGAAAAGTATGTCCCAATGCTTCGAAGAAAGCTTGGAATTATTTTTCAAGATTTTCGATTATTGAACGATCGGACGATAGAAGAGAATTTATCATTTGTTCTGCATTCTGTTACTTCACCTAAAAAAGAAATAAAGCGAAAAATTTTCAATGCGCTGTCTCTTGTTGGATTGAGTCACAGGCGTAACAGTTATCCACATCAATTATCTGGCGGTGAACAGCAAAGAGTTGTTATTGCGAGAGCAATAATTAATGATCCGATTTTAATACTTGCCGACGAACCGACCGGAAACCTTGATCCGGATACTTCTTCTCAAATTGTTGATATTTTAAAAGATATTAATGCTAGGGGGACAGCAGTATTAATTGCCACTCACAATTATGAAATTGTCAAAAAGAATCCGGCGAGAACATTAAAATTGCAAGATGAAAAACTTTATATGGTTAATATTATCTCTTCGTAAGCTTTTCGATTGAACTGGAAATTCTTTCAGTAATTTCATCAATCTCTCCAAAGCCATCGATTATGATCAAATGAGAATTCTGTTGGTAATATTTTTTTAGAGGGAACGTAAACTCTTTATAAACTACTAATCGTTTTCTGATCACCTCTTCCTTATCGTCATCTCGTTGGTAAATCGTGCCGTCTGAATTACACTTCGGACATTTACTGTTCAATGAATCACTCAGTAGATTAAAAAGTGCTCCACAGCTCTTGCAATTTCTTCGGTTGGAGAGGCGCCTGATAATTTCAGTCTCATCTAGGTCTAACAAAATTATAATTACATTAGTTATATTCATTTCTGAAAAAATATTGTCAAGTTCTTCAGCTTGTTCAATATTTCTTGGGAATCCGTCTAAGATGAAACCATTTTTGCATTTATCGGAGGCAAGCGTCTCATAGACTATTTTGAACATCAGATCATCGGGCACAAGCAAACCTTTCTCCATCAGTGCATTTGCTTTTACACCTAATTCTGTCTTATTGGTAAATGCTTCACGAAGCATGTCACCAGTTGAAATGTGCGGTATCTGGTACTTTCTTGAAAGAATTTTCGCTTGAGTCCCTTTACCAACGCCAGGTGGTCCGAAAAAAATAAAGTACATTAATTTACTCCGACAACGTAAGATCAATAGTGTTTTTTGGAGTTGCAATATAACAAAAATTACTTGTTGTTTATAAAATATTTATCCCAAGATCAGTTAAATCCTGAATTCTTCCTCGAACTAGATCATTACCTGTGTAAGTTGGTAATTTGAATGCTTATTTATAACTTTGACAAAAATGCATAAATCGAAAACATCGGAGAAGAGATGAATATCAAACAAATACAAGAGCAACTTAAGCGAAATAAGTTCGATGGCTGGTTGTTTTACGATTTTCATAATCGCGATCATCTTGCATATCGAATTTTAGGATTGGAAAATAAGCACACAACCAGGCGGTGGTTTTATTTTATTCCCGTCAAGGGAGAACCGAAAAAACTCGTTTCGGCTGTGGAATCAACAAAGCTCGATTCTCTGCCCGGTAAAAAAAGTATTTATTTGGCTTGGACAGAACAGCATCGCTTATTGAAGCAAATCCTTGGCAGCCCAAAAAAAATTGCAATGCAATATTCATCAAAAAATAATATTCCGTATGTATCGATCGTTGATGCTGGAACTATTGAACTGATAAAAAGTTTGGGACATAAGATCAGTTCTTCAGCAGATTTAATTTCCATATTCGAAGCTTTAATAGATGAACGAGGTTATCAACTTCACAAAGAGGCTCAACAGGATATTGATGAAATTCGAAAAGATGCCTTTAATCAAATCCGTGAATCTATAGACTCTGGCAAAAAACTGACTGAGTGGGAATTACAGCAGTACATAATGCAGCGATTCAGTGAAAACAATTTAATTACAAGTGCAGAACCGATTGTTGGAATTAATGACAATCCAGCCGATCCGCATTTTGAACCAAAGAAAGAAGGGGATTATTACTTTAAAGAAGGAGATACCGTCTTAATTGATCTTTGGGCAAAAAAGAATGTAGAGGGAGGGATTTATTACGATATTACCTGGGTCGGATACGTGGGTCATAATCCGCCTCAGAAGTATATAAACATTTTCGAAGCAGTAAAAGCAGCGCGTAATGCAGCTGTTGATTTTGTTAAAGAAAATTTTTCCAAAGGGAAAAAATGTTATGGCTGGCAAGTGGATGATGTGTGCCGAAACGTTGTGAAGAAAGCCGGATTTGGAAAATATTTTATTCATAGGACAGGACACTCAATAGGAGAAGAAACCCACGGTAATGGACCGAACATAGATAATCTCGAAACAAAGGATGAACGTATGCTCATGCCTGGTTGCATGTTCTCAATCGAACCTGGGATTTACATCAAAGGTGAAATGGCTGTCCGTACAGAAATAAATATGTTTATAAATCATAATGGTTCTGCTGAAGTAACTGGTGAGATTCAAGACGAAATCATTTTGATTTAATGTCACCTAATAGAAGACAAATCCACAAAAATTAATAATTATTATTCGGAGTTAACTTGAGATTAACAAATAGTATTCAAAAGATTCGAGGAGAGTTTCAACCGCAATTCTGGATTGCAAATTTCATGGAATTGTTTGAAAGATTAGCTTATTATGGACAAGCAACAATCCTCAGCATATTTCTTCGCGACCATTTAAAGTTTAACGAAGTTCAAGCCGGTCAATTGTCTTCAATTTTTGGCGGATTGATTTATCTTCTTCCGATATTTGCCGGAGCTTTGATAGATAAGTTTGGTTATAGAAAAGCGTTCTCGTTTGCTTTTTCTGTTTTAGCAATTGGATATTTTTTAATTGGTTCAACCGGAATGGAGTTGTTCTCTGGTTTTTACTCCAACTTTAATCTTTATTGGATACTGACTGTTATTTTAATTTTTACTGCTTTTGGAGGATCATTCATTAAGCCAAGTGTACTTGGTACAATTGCTCTAACTTCGACTCCTGAATCGAAATCTTTAGGATATGCAGTTTATTACTGGCTAGTAAACATGGGGGCAGCAATTGGTCCGCTATTGGCTTATTTAGTGCGAGATTCATTCGGGATTGAATTTGTGTATCTCGTTTCAGCAATTAGTTGTGCATTAATGTTTGTTACAACTCTCATCTTCTTTAAAGAACCACCGGCGAAACTCGAAGAAAAACGTGAAAATTTGCGAACCGTGATGAAAAATATGATTTTTGTTTTGAAGAATTTCAAGTTCATGGCATTCTTACTTATATTTTCTTTGTATTGGATAATTTTTTGGCAATTCTTTATCGTAATTCCATTCTACATTTCCGATTTTATTTCACCAGAAGCGCCAATTGAATTAATTCTATCAACCGGAGCTTGGACGATTATTCTTTTTCAAATTCCAATAAATAGACTGACCAAAAATATTTCAACACAAAGAGCAATTCAAATTGGCTTTCTGCTCGGAGCAATTGGCTGGTTAATGATGTACTTTGTGCTGCCAGCTACAGAAAGTGTATTTTTTTCTTTCATCAAAGAGAGCAATATCTTATTTAGTTTTGCATTGAGTATTCCAATAGTTGTAGCAGGATTATTTCTATTTTCAATCGGCGAGCAAACTCAAGCCCCAAGATACTATGAATATATTGCTGATCTTGCACCAAAAGGGCAAGCGGCACTTTTTCAAGGCTTTGCTTTTTTACCCATCGCAATCGCGTGGGGTTTTGGCGGTGCATTCGGCGGTTGGATTTATACTGTTTTCGTAAAAGAGATGAACCGACCAGACTTAATTTTCTTGGTGATCTTTGGTATTGGTCTATTGGCAACTATTTTAATTTATTTGTATGACAGTTTGATAAAATCAAAATAATCTGTTTCCGTAATTGGAATGTTTGATAATTACTTTTTTCTTCAAAGAGTCACTCATGAATTAAGGCGTGAATTTCAGCATTATTCATTTGTAGAATCTTTCTCCCAATCAAAGAATGAATTAGTTGTAAAGCTTGAAAAAGATTCATTTGCGAAATTTCTTGTATTTAGTTTCTATTCACTTCCACCTTTTATTTATTCTCGTGATAATTTTGCCAAAGCAAAAAAAAATGTTGCTCAACATTTCAGTTCTCTTGAGGGAAAACAGGTAATTCGGCTTTCAATAGACCAATATGAAAGAAATATCCGATTTGAATTTGAGAGTGATCACCTTGTATTTGTAATTAGAGGGAATCAATCAAATTGCTGTTTGGTGTCTGATGATCAAATTGTATCGTCATTAAAAAAAAAGAAAGAATATGAAAATCGAAAGTTCAGTACGGTTTATTCTGCCTCGAATATAGATTTTTCTGTTTTCAAGGATAAGTTTAAGTTTAATGAATGCATCAATTCATTCCTAAATGGGGAGAAAAGCATTTTGCATCAAATTATCGGGAAAGAGATTTTAACCGAAATTATCTCAAGAGAAAAAGAGGGAAAAGAGGTTTCACACTTTGAGGCATTTTCGGAAATTCTGGAGGCATTTAATAGTGCAAATCTAGTAGAATACGATGATGGAACATTTTCGGTTGGAAGATTTTTTAGCAAAGGAGCGATTATCCGAGAACACGGTGATTTTTTTTCATCCTTGCAGAAGATTTTCTACACTAGGAAGATATCGCTGAACAAAGAAAAGCTAAAGGAAAATCTTTCAAAGATTGTCTATCATCAAATAGAAAAAATGGAAAGGAAGTTAATCAAGCTTAAATCTGAAGAAAGTCTGTCGGATAATAGTACCGAATATCGTTTGAAAGGCAATTTGATAATATCAAATCTTAATAAAATAGAAAAGGGGAGCAAAAGGATTTCTATCGAAAGTCCATCAGGAGAATTGATCAACATAAAATTAGATCCGAGTAAAACTTTTCATGATAATGCTGAAATGTATTTTTCCAAAGCAAAGGAAGAAAAAAAACGGCTTGAGTCAGTTCAAGAATTAATACACTCAACCGAGATTAAGCTAAATCAGAATAGAGAACAATTAGAAAAAATAAATTCAATTGAAGATTCTTATATTTTAGAAAAAATGAATAATGAATTATCAGCTTTGAAAAAAGTAAGCGAAGGTCCGCAAAAGGTTGAAACTAAGTTTAGACACTTTGTTGTCGCTGGTGGTTACAATGTATTTGTGGGAAAAGACAGTAAATCGAACGACTTACTTACCACAAAATTTGCAAAGCCAAATGATTTATGGTTCCATGTACGCGGTGCCAGCGGTTCACACACAATTCTGCGGAAAAAAGAAAAAGTAAAAGATTTTCCTAAGGAAACCATCTTAGCTGCTGCATCGAT
Organism: Ignavibacteria bacterium; assembly: GCA_016873845.1. Taxonomy (NCBI): domain Bacteria; kingdom Pseudomonadati; phylum Ignavibacteriota; class Ignavibacteria; species Ignavibacteria bacterium. The sequence goes on along the minus strand of VGVX01000013.1, from coordinate 4,365 downwards.
AGCAGCATACTATAGCAAAGCAAAACATTCGAAATTTGTGCCGGTTGCTTATGCTGAAAAAAAGTATGTAACTAAAAAAAAGAATCTTCCATCCGGAACAGTTTTTATGACAAGAGTAAAAGTTGTGATGGTAGAACCAAAATTACCTGAGATGAAAGGAGAGAATGCTTGATATGGAGTTAATAAAATTTTCTGAGGGGAAGAAAATCTACTTGCGTCCATTTGAACCCGAAGATTTGAAGTTAGTTTACTTTGGAAAAAATAATGTATCAGTCAGAGAAACTTTATATCTATACTCGCCTATGACTGTTGATCAAGTGGATGAAGAACTTCAAAACTGGATAAATAACAGAGAAACTGTGTTATTCACTATTTGTCAACAATCAGATAATCAATCAGTCGGGCAGACTGCATTTGTCAGGATTGATCAGGTCAGTAGAACTGCAATATTTTATATTGCAATCTACGATCCCAACTTTTGGTCGAAGGGCTATGCAACGGAATCCACTCAATTGATGATTGAATATGGTTTCGAAATCTTGAATTTAAATCGCATTCAACTTCATGTAAGCTGTGAAAATGACCATGCGATCAAAGCTTATAAAAAAGTTGGTTTTTTGATTGAAGGAACATTACGTCAAGCGATGTACCATAATAATAGATATTCTGATTTCTATGTGATGGCACTTTTGAGAGAAGACTTTTACAAATGGAGAAATAGTGAAACTATTTTATGAAGCTCTCGAATAAAAAGAAAAATTTGGAGACAATATGAAAAAGTATCTATACCTTCTGCTGGTTCCTATGCTAATAATTTCTTTTAGTACTCTTTTACACGCTCAACAAGAAGACTCCCTGGAGGTCGAGGAGGAATTTGAAGAGTTTGATGATGATTTCGACACCGATTTTGATGTATCAGTTGACATCGGAATTTTTGAGCATCCGTATATTGGTTTGAATTACGGAATGACTCAACTGAAAAGTTCTCTTTCAAATCAAAACTTTCAAGAAATAGGAAGAGTCTCACTCAAACTTGGGTATTACACGCAAGAAAATTATGATTCAGATTATTTAATTAAGCATAAGAACAAATACATTTACCTCAACAATTTTTCAGAGGATTTATATAAAGCGAAAATCGTACAGCCAGTCCAAATCTCAGCATGGCAATTTGGATTCGGAAATGAAAAAGGTTATGGCTATAAATTCGGACCCGCAGCTATTATTCCATATGTAGTCTCTGATTACAGTTGGACACAGATCAAGTATGATCTTTCGAAAACCGGCCCTGATAGCGTTCTATTAGGTCTCTATTATGATTTCTTCAGATTTGGACAAACAGCGGGTTCAGGAATTCAACTTCAGATTTTTCCTCTAATTTCACTTGATGCTAACTATTCATTTGGTTTAGTATTTCCGCGTCATTTATTTTGGAAGCATCTCGGGAGTTTAGTTGTTGAAGAAATCGCAAGCAGTTCACTCGATTGGTTTATAAAGAAGATCATTAAGTTTACTCCGGAAGCCGCACCAATTGTAAATTTTGTACTTAAAAGTGGATTATCCTACGCTTTCTTTGAACTTAGAAAAGACAAGATGAATTGGCCATTCAATACCGCGAGTCCGTTAACCAATGAATCCTTTAATCTTGGAATGAAATTTAATTTTTAAGCTAAGGAGCAGTCATTATAGTTAATGACTGCTTTTTTTAAAGTGGTCTCTAACTGATACTGATAAATTGATCTGGAAATTTTTTTAAAATCTGAGAACCTATCATCTCAGCTGTTTCAGTAATTGAAATTAATCCCGTGTTAATTACTAGATGATATTGATCAAATCTATTTAAATCGGCATTAAAATATTTCTTAACATAACCTACTCTCGCATGATCTTCTTTTTTAACGAAGTTATCAGCTTCTGTTTCGCTTAAGTCATAATACTTCATAACACGTTGAATACGATTTCTGATTGGCGCCACAAGACGGACGTTGTACACATTTTCAAGTGATGAAGTAATCAAATTTGCTGCACGTCCAATTATTATTACATTTCCCATTCGAGCCAAGTTTAATATTGTCTGTGATGTTTTATGAACTAAGTTTAAAATTGATGGATGGATCCCAAAAATTTCATTCATCATGGATCTTAATGAAGATGTTTTTTGTTCTGAAAGATAATCTGCCACACTCTTTGGAAGATTATGATCTTCAAGAATTTTTTCAATTAAATTTTTATCGAATACGCCCCAACTCGGATTCGATGATTTTGATTTGAGTTTCAAAAAGTCAATTAAATTCTCGGCGACTTCTCCGGCGCCAGCGCCGGTTTCCCTAGATATATTTATACAAGGACCCGGTTGGAATATTTTTCTTTCTGAAATGTGAGCTGAATAATCCCGTGTGTGGCTATCGAGATATTGCTTTGCTTTTTCGTATGCTCCTGTTACTAACATTTGGTCACTCCAGATTTTCTGTTTTAATTTTCTGACTTAACTTCAAATTATCTAATGATCTGACTAAAACAATGCCAATTCAAATTCATTGAAAGTAATTGCCGTAAAAATTATATTGCAATAAGTTTTTCAAAATACATTGTTCTATTGAATTAGTAATCAATGCATTCGTAGTTAGCCTACGGCAGGTAAACTCAATCCGCCTTAGACGGAGAGCATCTGATCCCGATGAAATCGGGAGATTAGAAGGTTTGGAATTCTACCGAATGCAAGAGTTTGAAAGAGTTCTATGAAAAAATTGATTGATAATTCAGAATGAGGAATTGAGAATTAGAATGATTGTCTGGCACTCGAAAATTTTTAATTCTCAATTTACAATTCTCACTTACTAATTATTATGCACCCGTAGCTCAATTGGATAGAGCATCTGACTACGGATCAGAAGGTTTGGGGTTCGAATCCCTACGGGTGTACAAAGCTCATTGAAAAGTCGAGATTGAAAAATATAAAATGTTTTATAACAAACTTAGCAGAGCTGAGAATCACATTATGTAATTCACATTTTTCAATTTGCAATTGATTGCGTCCGTAGCTCAATGGATAGAGCATTGGTCTTCGGAACCAAGGGTTGGGGGTTCGACTCCCTCCGGGCGTACGAATTTAAGTTAAAATACAAAAATTAAAATGTAAAATTGTTTTGATCATCAATTTTTACTCCAGTAAAAACTTTCTATTGTTAATGGAATGAGTATGAGAATTTTAGGTATCGTATTTTTATTTTCATTTCTTTTCAATTCGTGCTCAATTATTGATTACCTTCTCGAATCTCCCCCAAAAAGCGATGAAGAAAAATTATCCGAATCGATTTCAAATTTCACAACAAGCACTCTATTTAGCATTGAATATTCTCTGCTCAAATCTGAACCACGCTCTTTCAGAAACGAAAACATTCGTGTCTTCGGTACAGTACTCGAGGAATTCAAAGGTGAATTTATTCTTTTCACAGATCCATTTGAGGATAATGAGTATGGATTTTATCGAGTATATTTTGACAATCCTTTACCCAAGCAGTTCGATATTCCGCGACCATTCAAATTCATTTCACGAGGAAGTAAAATTAGCGTCTTCGGTAAATTTATAGGGCTGACGGATGTTAAACTCAGTGAATTGGAAAGTATAAATTCTCAATCTGTGAATCAAAATATAGATTATTCGCGATTAAGAAGAATACCTACATTCAATGCCATGTTGATTTACGATCATGAAGATTTCCAATTTAAACGGCCATTATGGATATCGTCTAAGTTTGTTGATGAAGTCCTAGAAAGATAAACTTGCTTTCCAACAAAGATATCGCCTTCATGAAACAAGCAATCCGCGAAGCAGAGCGAGCGTTTGAGATAGAAGAGGTTCCAGTTGGTGCTGTGATTGTTTATGAAGGCAAAATTATCGGCAAAGGGCATAATCAAATTTTCAAATTAAATGATCCAACTGCGCATGCGGAAATGATTGCCTTGACTTCTGCTGCTAATTATTTAAATAGTTCGAGATTAGACAAGTGTACCATTTACGTTACACTTGAACCATGCGCGATGTGTGCCGGCGCGTTAGTATCAGCAAAAGTAAATACACTTTTTTTCGGTGCCTTTGATCCAAAAGCTGGTGCATGCGGTACTTTGTTCAATATAACCCAGAGTGCAACTTTAAATCATCAGGTAAAAACGATAGAAGGGGTCCTTGAAGATGAATGCAAATTCCTACTTCAAAGTTTTTTTGAAAAACGCCGTCTGGTTAATTAGTCTTTCCATATTTATTTACTCATGTTCTACATTCAAATCAACAAATAAAACCGAAGCTTTACTTCCAGGAAGATATGCAGACTACACACTTCTCCCTAACGGATGGCGATTAACTCC
>VGVX01000012.1 GCA_016873845.1 Ignavibacteria bacterium | reverse complement strand
CGCGGAATCCAATTCCAATCTGGATCACCTTTGTGCCCTTGCGATCTCGTACGGCAGTGAATGGTAATTGCTTTCGCACCTACTTGTTCAACCATTTTAGCGACATCGAAAATTTTTATGCTTTCAAGATCCCAACCAAGACGGGTTTTTACTGTAACCGGAATTTGTACTGCTTTAACAACTGCCGTAATCATTTTCTCCATGTAGGGAATATCTTTCAGTAATCCCGCACCAGCACCATGTCCAACGACATTCTTAACCCAGCAGCCGCAATTAATATCTATCAGGTCTGGATTTTTTTGTTCGGCGATTCGAGCTGCTTCAACCATTGAATCGATGTTCGCACCATAAATCTGAATTCCAGCAGGACGTTCCTCATCGAGCAAGCGTAATTTTTTGTGTGTCTTTTCAGATTTACGAATCAGCCCTTCTGAGTTCACGAATTCAGTATAGACAATATCTGCACCAAGTCTCTTGCATATCAATCTGAAGGAAGCATCCGTAACATCTTCCATTGGTGCAAGAAGTAATGGTTTATCGATATTTATATTTCCAATTTTCACTTAAAATGATTAAAGCTTATGGATGTCTAAGATATAACAGTAATATAATCTCTGTTTTAAAAATAAATCAAATAAAATAGAAAAGAAAGACTTTGAGATTTAAGATTTTCCTCTGAAAAGATGCCACCTCCTCAAAATCAAATCACCATTTAGAGAGATGGTATCTTTCTCATTTCAGTAATAATCCAACTTTTCTGCAGCAAATGCATTCCAGCAGTTTGGCTTTTTTAAGCTGACTTAATTGGACCCTGAAGGTTGTTCATCAATTCAGAATTTCACCAACCTTCAAGCTCTTTTTCTTTTATTGAGACATTTTTACTGAAACTCGAAAGAGTGTTAAACTAATTATCAAACCTATAAATGTAAAAATACCTGCTGTTATAAATGGGCTTTGGTACCCAAAAAAATTGAAAGCAAATCCACCCCAGAGCGGACCAAGAACTCTGCCAAGCGAACCCATCGAATGATTAATTCCAAGCACTTTTCCTTGCTCAGTCGGTGAAGCTGTCTGCGAGACCAAACTGAAAATAACAGGACTTAAAATCGCAACACCAAACATTGTAAATCCAAAAAATATAATTAATAGTAATAAAGAGTTGCTTTGCGGAATCAAAAAAAGTCCAATCGTCATAATGATTATCCCAAAATAAAGGAGAGACTTCTCTGTATATTTTCTTGTAAGTACTCCGATCAAATATCCTTGAACAAAGATTGTAATTAGCCCTATTACCCCAAAGAGATAGCCGATTTGTGAATCTGTCAATTTCAACATTCGATATCCTAATATAGGTGCCGTGCCGTATGTGTTGGCAATTGAAAATGTTAAAATGAAAAAGATTGTAATTAACGCACCAGTTTCTCTCTTGGAAAAAGCAGCAATATAACCTTCGATGTTGAGTAGTGAAGTTTTTCCCCTCGGTTCATCAGATCGGAATTGCAGTGATTCATCCAGCACAAAGTGTGCAATTAAAAATGCGATCAACGAAAACCCTGCTGCAGCAAGATTAGGAACAAGAAAACCATAGACACTCAAGGCGCCGCCGATGAAAGGACCAAGTACGAAACCGACTCCGAATGCTGTGCCGATAAGTCCCATTCCTTTGGCACGTTCACTTTTATCTGTGACATCTGCTATGTATGCTTGTGCAGCAGAAAGACTTCCACCGCCAATTCCAGCGACACAACGTGCGAACAGAGCAATCCAATAATTTGTAGCGAATGCATAGAGCATGTAAGCAAAAAATGAAACAACGAGCATTGAAGTGATAACAGGCTTTCTTCCAATTCGATCTGATAAGCGTCCTAAAAATGGTGTCGACAAAAATTGGAAAAATGAGAATGCTGCAATGAGCATCCCGATCTCGAATTCATTTGCATGAAAATAGATCTCAGAATAGTGCGGAAGGATTGGAATAATTATTCCAAACCCAATCAAGTCAATAAGTACAACAAGAAAAATAATCGATTTGCGTGCAGATTTCATAATAAGTTACTTACTCTTCCTCATATACAACGGGTTTATTGATTACTTTTATTTTATCGACTTGAAATTGGAGCTGCTCTTCGGATGGAAAAAGATTTTGGAAATCTGATTTTGCGAAAAATATCTCGAAACGGGAAATATATTCTTCAAGTTTTTTCAGGTAATAAGAGACATTTTCGACAGGCGAATTTGAATTATAGTACTCCATAAGCTCGCAATTTTCATAAATCGTGACGTTTGGATCGCTTCCAGTGATGAAGTAAGTAATTTTATCTCCAGGTTCATATTTGCTTCCGTAATATTTTATTGCAAGCTCATAGGCAGCACTTTTCGTTCGCTTTCCACTTTCCACGGCACTTGTATAAACCGAGTAAGCATCTCGGAGAGTTTCTCTTTTTGATAAATCTTGAATCGAAATTGCGTGATTGATTATATCAGCACGTAAGTTCATATAAACTTTTGGTATACCATCGAGGTTGTTCGTAATTATTGATTCGATACAAAACTTTATAAAGTTCCTTGCATACTTTTCAATTGAACGGGATATGAGAGACGATCCCTTGATTATGAGTCGATTATCATAAGTTAATAAAGCGTAATTTTTTTTCTTATAGCTCATCATTTGCGAAAATCTGCCGCTAAAACTTAAATTTATTCCCTCAGGCAATTCATCATTAATTTTATCAACCAGAGTTTTCTCTGAAATTTCATCCGAACTTTCATCTTCTAAAGTAAAATATAGTCCATCCGTATCAACTTCGATTACTTTACAATTCTCTTTTACAAATTTGTCAATTATTTCTTTGAGAATCTTCTGTCCGGAATTAGTTACAGTATCAGCTTTTTCGTAATCATTAAAAATTCCTTTGAAGTAACCAAGATAGCCGTAAAACGAATTAATAAAAATTTTAAATGTGGATTGCATTGAATCGTATTTCTGACGAAGCTTCGTATTTTTTTCTTTTTGCATCAAATGCTTTAGTTTAATCCTCTGCTCAGTTAACTCTTTTAATAATTTTAGAAAGATTTGTTTTTCATCAGATTCGGGTGAGAGTTTTTGGCTGAGAATTATGGAAGGATACAGCGATTCAACGTCTGCGTGAACGATATTATTATAAACTCCAGTATAAAAAATATTTGTGTAACCGCCGGTTGTCTGTCCTCCGACTTTTGCCTGCGGGAGCGCTCGTTTTTCTCTAAGATATTCCCTCACCATTAATAGTTCAATCCGAGTGGATACGCCAACTCTTATAAGTTGATCAAAATCAAGCGGAAGCATTTGAGCCTGATAAAAATAAGACGGAAAAAGAATCTCACTCAATCCTTTAACTTCGTTGACATCATCTTTTGCATATTCGATTAATATTTCCGGATCGTTATCCCAATACCAGCTAATTTTCTCCCCTTCGATGTAAATACGATCTTCTGCCGCAACATTAAAATGCTTTGCCGAATATTTTAAACCGTGGTCTTCCATATCGCGTTTAACTGAATCATATTGAATGACGAGCGGCAGTGTGTCAACTATCTGTCTCCCAACGATGGTTACATAATCGAATCTTGATTCCCAGCCGGAAGATGAATCGACTGATTCAACCAGCGGGACACTTTTATCGCGACCAATTCGAAACTCCACCTCATTATACTTACACCTTGCACAAATATAAGGTAGATCAAATGAGAGAATATTATGCCCTTCAATAATATCTGGATTGCGCTCGATGATAGTATTCATCAATTCGATTAACATTTCTTTTTCAGAAAGTTTTTCTCCGGAAATCACCTTTTCCCAACCGCTATTATCCGATAACACGATTACAATAATTCTATCCGATGGTCGTGATGGCTGACTGAATCCTTTCGTGAAGTAAGTTTCGATATCGAGCTGCATTCGGATTAAGTCTTCGTATTCAAGCCCTTTGAAAAACGTTTCGCCGCTTTGCAGTAGAAATTGTGTTACTGGATCGGTTTTGATATAAATCTCTGGTACATCGGAAAAAATTGTCGTGGGAACATTTTCGATTTTTAAATTCCTATAGATTGTTCTTACAGCCCGCCACATACTGTTCCAATCATCAAATACACTCAGATACTGGTACTCTCCGCTTCCCTCCATTTTTTTTTGCCAAAACTTTTCATTAAATCCTTTAAGGAGAATATTATCTGTTAGGTAAAAAAATGGATAGAAATCTTTCTCTGACTGAATAATATAATTTCCTTCTCTGCAGTAGAGTCTCATCCTATTGGCTGAAATTTGCTGAACATAGATTATATGCTGTGTGTTCCCATGACCCATTATAAGTGGATCAAACTTAATCAATCGGGTGATTTTGTCCCTCCTGAGGATTTTTTATTTGATAAAATTTTATGTTCACCTGAAAGCTGATTCCAAGTATCCGACCTCGCTTGTTCCATTAAAGAAAGATCCTGTTTCGAGTATAATTCTTTGTTATAGCTTGTCAGGGGAATTATTACGTGGGAAGTCTTTGCATTAATTCTTTCTATATGAACCCAAGTCGGATGAGATTTAACCAAAGAAATGCGGCTAGTATTTGTTACCAAATTCTTTTCGAGCTCAATTTCAAGAATTACTCCTGCTTGCTTAAATCTTCCTCTTTGATTTGAGATGAAATTTCCGAGTGAAAACGCAACAAGTCCAGTATCGAGTTTTGATTCATCACCAAGTTCTATTAATTCCAGAGGTTGAATAACATGTGGATGTGAGCTAATGATAATATCTGCACCAAGTGAAAAAGTCTTCTCCACTATACTTTTTTGCCAAGAATTAGGATAAAGTTGATATTCATCACCGAAATGAAAATAGACAAGAACTAAATCCACCCCTAATATTTTGCATCGATTGATATCAGAACTGATCTGATTATCATTAATCTGATTTACAAGATAACTTTTCGCTTCAGGCAATCGAACTCCATTCGTGCCATAAGTGTAAGCTAAAACAGCAATTTGGAAATCAGCGATTTTCAATACTCTAATTGAGTCTCTATCATTGGAAGATAAAAATGTACCAACTCTTGTGATCCCGAGATCATCAATTAAATTGGCTGTACGAATCAATCCCTTCTCGCCTCTATCGAGACAATGATTATTGGAGGTCACTAATACATTAAAACCAGCATTTTTAATTGCATGTAAAAATTCATCAGGCGAGTTGAAGAGTGGATAACCAGAATATGCACCTCCTGCAGTTACAGTTTCGAAATTGCCAATAACTATATCTCCGCTTGATAGTAATTCACGAACGAATCTAAAACTTGGATTGAAGTCATAGCTTTTCAACGAATCAATATAAGCACCCTCTGCTTGAGGTTTATGGCACATTAAATCGCCGACACAAAGGATATTGATGGTTTTAATTGAATCACTGTTCGTAATTGTAAACTGAGAGACGTTATTATCCGAACTCAACAGTTGGAAGAGAGTAGAAATGTATACGATAGAGATCAAAGCCCAAATTTTGAACATCGCATTGAGGATAAAAAAGAGGCGTAATTATTTAATAGTCAAGAATTCTTAACATTGTAACCTGCAAAAGCAGGGTAACTTTTAAAAAACTACGCCTCTAAGTTAAAATTTTAGCTGCTTTTTTCAGCTTTTCGGTTAATTCTTTCTTGCTGAATTTCATTCCGAAAATCTTGGGCTTTTTTTCTTAATTCCTGCAATCCTTTTCTTAAACGAGTTCCAGCGGCATTTTGCCCCTTCATATAGAATTTCTCGTAATCAGGCTGCATAGAGTCTATAAAGAACTTTAATTCTTCTAATTTGCTCATTTATTCCTCCTATTTTTTGGAAAAATGTAATTATTCATAGGACAATATAAACATTTATAATCCGAAAACAAGCTTTTTCTAACATTTTACCACTTTTTGTTTTTTTTCAAAGAATAGCGATGAGCTGACTCAAGTTGCTTCATCATCTTATCTAACTTTAGATATAGTTTTTTATGCTTTCTTCTCTTTTTTGCTGATAACGAATAGGAAGTAATTATAGGCATTGCAATTGTCGTGTCGCAATAACATACAACAGCATCAGGGAGTCGATTCGGATCAACTTTCCCCCAGCTAACAGCTTCTGCCGGTGTAGCGCCTGAAAGTCCACCCGTATCTGGTCGAGCATCAGTAATTTGCAGAAAATAATCGTGTCCTTTTTCATCAATTCTTAAAACTTCTTGAATTTGGGGTTCAGTTTGAAGCATAAAATTTTTTGGAGAGCCTCCTCCAAATATTAAAACTGCACTTTTTCCTTCGTTTAGTTTAGCATCCAGCACGATTGCAGTTGTTTCATTAACATCTTTATTGACATCAAATTTTAGTTTACTTCCATGAAATTCTAGCGCTGCTACATTCATACCTATTGAACTATCTCCAGGAGAAGAAGTATAAACGGGAACTTTGTGGAGATACGCATTTGATAAAAGACTTTGATGGGGGATTTTCAGCGCTTTCTCCCTTTCATACACAAATTTTCCTAAGATATAATGAAATTCTGCAGTACTCATTTCTTTCTGAAATGCGGCGGATCTTAGGACTTTTCTATAGAAAGAATCTGTGGAAAGAAGCACATTATAATCAAATACTATGTCATAAATCCGAACAACTTCATTTTCACGAAGTGAAACGTCATTATAAAAAGGACTCCCTTTGTGCAGATTTAAACCAATTCCGAAATGCGTATCATGATATAAATTTGCACCTGTGCTCACAATCCAATCAATAAAACCAGCTTTAATTAATGGAACAATGCAAGTTCCACCCAGCCCGGCAGGAGTTAATGCGCCAGTTAAGCTCATCCCGACTGTGACATCCGGTTCTAACATTTTATCAACAAACAACCTGCACGCATCATGCAATCTGCCGGCATTATATGCTTGAAAATAATTATCCACTAAATCCACTATTTTTACATTCGATGGAATTGATTTAGTCGAGATCTTTTTTCCTGAAAGATATTTCTTTTTCATTTTATAATTTTTCCTTTTTCTGAGGATTTACCTATAACAAATATAAAAATCTCAAAGAGATTCCAAAATTAATTCGGAAATATCTTTAATCTCTACAAGATCACTTGCCGTTTCGAATGACTTCACTCCATCATTGAGCATAATCATGCAAAATGGACATGCAGATGCAATCACATCGGGTTTCAGTTTGAGAGCTTCTTCGACGCGCTCAACGTTGATCCGTTTCCCTTCAGTTTCTTCGAGAAACATTCTCCCACCTCCAGCTCCGCAGCAGAATCCTCGATCTCGCGTTCGATTCATTTCCACTAAATTAACTTTGTTTATTTTGCTGATCGAATTACGCGGTTCATCGTAGATTTCATTGTAACGTCCAAGATAGCACGAATCGTGATAAGTCACAGTTTTAGCTAATTCATTTTGTAGATTTATAGAACCTTCCTTAATCAGTTTTCCAATTATTTCTGAATGGTGATAGACTTCGTAATTACCGCCAAACTGTTTGTATTCATTTTTCAATGAATGAAAACAATGAGGACACGCAGTGATAATTTTTTTGATGTTGTATTTTTCAAGAGTCTGGATATTTTCTTTCATAAGAATTTGTGCAAGATATTCATTACCCAATCGACGAGCGGCATCTCCATTACATTTTTCCTCCTTGCCAAGGATCTTAAAACTTATCCCCCCTTTTTTCATTAATTGAGAAAATGCTCGGCTGACTTTTTTATACCTTTCATCAAATGAACCGGCACAACCGACCCAAAACAAATACTCTGCATCGTTGTTATGATTTGCTATTGGAATATCCAATCCTTCGGCCCAATCTGCACGTTCTTCATAACTGAAAGCCCAAGGGGTAAAATTTGTCTCAAAGTTTTTGAATACAACGTTTAATTCATTCGGGAAGTTAGCTTCGGATAAAACTAAACCTCGCCGCATCTCAACAATTGAATCTACATGTTCAATCATCACGGGACACTCATGGACACAAGCATTACAAGTCGTACATGCCCAAATTTCCTCATCAGAAATATAATTATGCACAAGAGTTTTAATCTGATCTTCTCCCGTAATTGCAGAATTTTGCTTAGCTCTGTCTAAAACTCTTTGGCGAATATCCATAATCACTTTTCGCGGTGAAAGAGTCTTTCCCGTATTATTCGCTGGACAAGCTGAAGTACATCGCCCGCACTCAGTACAAGTGTAACCATCGAATAATTGTTTCCAAGTTAGATGCTCAACATCTAAAGCACCGAAATGAGTCAAACTTTCATCTTCGAGATTAATTGGAGAGATTTGATCCCTTTGTTGTTCAAGCTTAGCGAAATAAACATTTGGCAAGGAAGTAATTACATGGAAATGTTTTGAAAAGGGGAGGTAATTCACAAAAACAAATATCGTTACGATATGAATCCACCAAAATAGTTCGTAATAAAAATTCACATCAATTCCTGAAAAATCAAGATTTGCACTAATAGCAGGACTCATGAATCTCGAATCATATTCACTAATGTTTGTGTTAAAAACATTCTGAGCCACCATCGAAGTTATAACAATTAAAATCATTCCGAGTATGAATGCAGCATCAAGATTGCCGTCATGCTCGGATTTTAATCGTTCAACTTTCCGGATGAATCTTCTATAAATTGCTGCCAGAACGCTTAAAACGATTAACACACTGAAAATATCTTGTGTTGCCGTAATGATACTATAAACGCTCTTTAATCCAGAAAAATGAAAATCATGGATGAATCCTTGAATTATAGATTCAACAACAACAATAATTAAAGCTAAGAATCCCCAAAATATGAATGCATGCATGAAACCTGCGAATGGTTCTCGCAGCAGCTTAGATTGCCCTATACCAATGAGGATAACATTTTTGAATCGCAGTAAAGGCTTATCGAACCGATTATCTTTTTGCCCGATTTTCAGGTAGCCAAACATTCTTCTTAAGTTATAGAAGAAAAATGTGAATGCGGTGATTAGTATAATTGTGAATATTATTGTTTTCATAAATCTTTTTGGTTTAATTTTTCTTGAAAAAATTCAATGGTTCGTTCAATAACGAAATCGAATTTTTTATTACTTCCTTGAAATGGATGAACGATATCAAACGTATGACCGGTTTTTTCAATTAAAAGCAATTCGGAATTTTCAATCTTTGAGGATTGATAGAGCTCATACGCTTCAGCTACAGGAACGGCGAGATCTTGTTCACCATGAACAATAAGTGCAGGTGCATTAATTTTCGCGATTTTGCTCATCAGATCAAATCGATTCATGTTTTCTATTATATCTTCCAAAAGCACACTGTTCAAACGCATAACTTGATTTGTTCGAGTGTTCAAAACTTCGAAAAATCCATTTTTCATCCATGCACTCTTCTGTCTTTCTGAATATCTATCTAATTGCGAAACAGCAGCCCAAAGTGCCAAGGCTTTAACATCAGAGTTTTCAGCCGAGTAGATTAATGAAATCGCTCCACCTCTTGAGTGTCCTATCAATCCTATTTGATTATTTTTTGGTTTAAAACCCAAACCGCTATTTTTATAAAAGTTAACTACTTCTCCGAGTTCTTCAACTTCGAGTGTAATTGTATTATTGGCAAACTTATCCAATTCAGAAAAATTGAATAAGTCCTCCCCAACTCCATTATGAGAGAAATTGAAACCAACTGCGAAGAAACCAGATTCTGCAAGTTTTTCACATAGGAAAGGACCAAAACCCCAATCTTTAAATCCCTTAAAACCATGTACTAAAAAAACACATGGTGAAGTATCGGGGGCAGAAATAAAATAGGTCGATATCCTCACAAGATTTCCTCGGGAAGTTACCAATTGAAAATCTTTCTTCATGCAGTACCAATTTTAAAAAAGAGGTTTATAAAGTCAAGGAAATGCCAATAAAAAGATTAACCACTTTGACCAAGACAGATAATAAAATTAGTCGAATAGTTTTATTTTATCTGAAATTTATAAAATTCTTTGATATTAGAAGTTTTGATTTTATATTTGGTACAAATTTTTCAAAATTTTATTAGAATGAAGAAAATTTTATACATAGAAGACAATCCTGACTCACAAGAGCTCGTAAAAATATATTTTCGTGGTCTTGCTGAACTTGATTGTTTTGATATGGCAGAAAATATTATGCAAATAGTTACTGATAATCATTACGATTTGATTCTGATGGATATCAATCTCCCCGGCAGAATCGATGGAGTTGATGCAGTAAAGCTGCTTCGACGGGACGAACGATTTAAGAAGATTCCAATTATTGCTGTAACGGCGTATGCAATGGTAGGCGATCGGGAAAGATTTCTTGAAGTTGGATGTGATGACTATATTTCTAAGCCGTTCTTTAAACAGGCTTTACTTGATAAAGCGGTTAAATTCTTATAAACCCCTCACGAAAAGTGATAAATTCAATTCAAAACATCAAAGAAAATTTTTAAATCCACTAATAGGATCAACAATGCGAATAGAATTTTCAATTTTCTGTTTTGAGATACGAATGAATATTGAGCTCCCATTCCTGCCGAGAGGATAGCACCAATTCCAGCCGGAATACCTGCGAGCAGGAAAATATATCCAAGTGTAAATTGAGGCAGGCTTGAATTTTGCAATCCAGTTATAATATATGATACGGCCGCTGCGAATGCTGAAAAAATAATTATTATATTACTTGTCCCAATCGCTTTCTTAAATGGAAGTTTGAATATATAATGCAGAATTGGAACAGCAATGATTCCTCCGCCTACGCCCGCAAATGCCGAAAGTGAGCCAACCATTCCGCCAAAGATAGGAGCAAACAAATATGAATACTTTGCTGGTTTTTGATCCTCAACATCTTTGATCCCATTCTGCATGAATAGACGTATTGTAACAAGAATTAGTACAAAACCAAAAATCAATTTTAGAGTCTTCGCTGGTAAACTAACAGCAACAAAAGATAGTGAGGAACTCGCTACAACTGCAAATAAGCCAAAGAGTATTCCAACTTTGATATTAAGATTTTTGTTTTTAAGGTGTCTATAAGTCCCAGCCGATGAAGCTGCAGTTGAAGCAAAAAGACTTGTTCCGATTGCGAGAAATGGGATTATCTCATTTGAGAAGCCGTGGAACTTAAAAAGGTACAAAAATGCAGGTACCATTATTACACCGCCACCCAATCCAAAAGCGCCAGCAATAAAACCAACTAATAAGCCGAGCAAAAGATATGCTGCAGCAACGAGAATTTCCATTAATTTATATTCAAAAGTTTATTGTACAGCTTTCGGTTCTTTAATATTTTTACCGTTTCCATAAGTTGGTGGTCGGACTTCAACAAATATTTGATTCTGCCGTTTTCACCATTAAGATGACTTGCAAGTTCTGAAATTAATATCCAGTAAATTTCATCGGCGTTTTTATCTATCAAATTATTCACGGATAAATTACTTTTGTTTTTTATTGCATGAAGCTCTGAAATAATTCCTGCTAAATTATTATCTTTTCCGGCAATTTCAATGACGTCGTCAAGTTCCTTTTCGAATTTTGATTTGTAGTTAATCTTATTTAACAGTAGATAAGATTTAAAATCTTGAATAAATGTGTCCTTCGGTATTTTGGCTAAATTAATATTTTGATTCTCATTCAAGTATTTAGCAGCAAACTTGAAAAATATAGCTCTCTTGTAAAAATCCAGCGCAATATCAGAAAGCTCAGGATTGATTATTACTGAATCCGGAGTCACACCACCCGAACCTTTTACTATGCGATTATTTTTAGTTTTATAATTTGTATTTGTAGAATCAGCCGATTTAATTATTACACTTTTAGACATAGCTGAATGTTCAGATTTTTGGATACATCTCCCGCTGGGAGTGAAATATTTTGCTGTAGTTAATTTCAAAGTTGCCTTGTAAGGCAAAGGAAGTATGGATTGCACGAGACCTTTGCCAAATGTCGGACTCCCTGTAATTATTCCTCTGTCTAAGTCTTGCATGCATCCAGCAACAATTTCACTGGCACTTGCCGAATTCTCATCAACGAGAACGGCAAGCGGAATATTATTGAAAACTGGGCTTTCAACTGAAGAATAAGATTTATTTGATTCTGGGGCTCTACCTCTCATTTCGACTAATTTTTCACCCGGGATAATAAATTTTTCAAGGACATCTACGGCACTTTGCAGCAATCCTCCAGGATTTGACCTTAAATCTAAAACAACCATTTTAGTTTTTTCTTTATGATTTAAAGAATTTAATGCTTCTTCAATCTCTTCCCCTGCTCTGCGGGAGAAACGATCGAGCTTGAGATATAAAATCCCATCTTCACCTGGGATGAAATCTGCAAAAGATAAATTCTTAACCTGAATTTCTTCTCGTATCAAATGAAATTCTATTTCGGTAGATTCCTCTGATCTTCTGATTTTGAAATGAACTTCGGTGCCAGGCTCACCTCGAACCAAACTACTTATATCATCATAATTATCTCTATTAATTTTATTCCTATTTATTTCGATTATCACATCTCCGACTTTTAATCCCTGCCGCTGAGCAGAATAACCGGCCATTACTTCTGTAATTGAAATTTCATCACCTTTAAGGCCGATCAGAATTCCTACGCCTCCATATTTGCCGGTAGTGAGCAGGTCAACTTCTCCTTTCTTGCTTTCATCAATAAATACTGAATATGGATCAAGAGTTTGAAGCATTCCTTTAATACCACTTAGCATGAATTTTTCGGGTGATATTTCATCCACATAATTTAGCGTGACATCTCTATATACTTTGCCAAAAAGTTCTATGTTTTTGTTGATCTCAAAGTAAATGTCACTGCTTGCGACAAAAAATCCGACCGAAAAAGTTAAAAGAAACATTGATATCAGTATTATTTCAAATCGTTTCATAAGCTTTTATCCAATTCCATTTTCTCTTTTATTATATTGACAATCTTTTCGTGAATTTTATTGACGTTCTCGTAACCGTTTATGATGTGTACACGATTTGGCTCTCGCTTGCTTATCTCAACATATCCATCACGGACCCTGTCAAAAAATTCCTTACCCGTCGATTCTATTCTATCATGACTTTTTTTATTTGCCGTCTGTCTTCTAAGTGCTTCTTCATACTCAATATCAATAAAAAAGGTAAGATGCGGCAGACACCCATCGATTGCGATTTTATGAAGCGTATTTATGTCTTCTGGTGAAATCTCACGTCCTGCTCCTTGATAAGCTGTAGTCGAATCATGAAATCGATCTGAGATTACAACGTAACCTTCCTTTAACTTTGGGAGAATTGTTTCTTGAACCAACTGAGTGCGGCTGGCACAAAAAAGGAATATTTCACATTCTCTTACCATTTCAAGATTTTTTTTTGAGAGAAGAATTTTTCGGATCTCCTCTGAGACTTTTGTACCGCCTGGTTCTCTGACAATAATGACCTTTCGACCTTGCTCCAAAAAATACTTTTCAAGAAGTTTTACATGCGTGGATTTGCCTGATGCGTCTATGCCTTCAAATGTTATGAACATACTACTTTCGGATTATGAGGTTAATTTGATTTGGAGAAGTTTCTATTAATTCCGATCCTATCGGGGCGAAAATAATTGGCGTAACAATGTTCGTCGAATCTAAATTTACATTGCTAAGATCAATGAATGCTTTTATTGAATCTGTAGTAAGTCCAGTAAGAATTTTTATCCCCCCACGAAGTTTTACACCAATTTCATTAGGTATTAAAACGACAAACTTGCCTTCTGGAGAATTAACCATTTCGACTGGAATTGATTCAAAAGTCTTGTCTGCAATTTGTTCTACTTTGAATTTAACCTGTATCGGAATCTTTTCATATACAATCACATTCATCATTGTATCTTGAAGTGAAGTTGAGATATCAACATCTTCAAATAAATTTTTTAGTATAATTTCATTGGTATAAATCGAATCAATTTTTAATAAGTTCTTACTCGAACCGCGGATTTTGATTTCGCTTGGCGTGACGTAAATCGGTGAAACTATTGCATGCTCATTCTTGAAAGTTAATTTTAAATTGGGTATAACTTTAATTTTTTTCTCGTAGGTCCTTTTTAGTGTCAGCAGAATAGTTTCGGGTTTAACGTCAAGTATTTCGAAATTAGGCAAAAGGTCAAATTGTTCGGGATTAAATTTAGAAAGTTGAATTACAGAATTGTTTTGATACTGACTCAAGTCAATAATGACTTGTTTATTTACGTCTAATTTAGTCCGCAAAAGATTCCAGCCTGATGCTTTTACTTTTAATCGTACATGAGATGGGATATCTTCGTCGACCGATAAATCAGTAGTAGTAGCTGAAACTTGTAATGGAATTTTCAGATTTACAACAAATTCACCATTAAAGGATACAGCTCCCCACAGAATTGCAGCAAGCAAAAGAAAAGCTAATCCGATGAATATTTGATTTTTTTTCATAAAAAAACTCCACCTAATAGTGGAGTTCTAAAATAAATTATATAATGGTAAAATGCTATTTAAGATTTTTGAAATAGTCCAATAATAACGACTTATTTGCTCTTGAAATTTCGCGTCCTAGGATTGGAAACCCAGGGGTTTTTCTTGCCAAGCGACGAAGTTCTTCAACCGTCATTTTCGAAAGATTTTCATCTTCAAACGTTTCAGTCACTTCAATTGAGGATTTTTCTTCAGTACCGAAAAGTTCATCAATTGATTCTTTTTTAAGTGAAGAACGTTTTTGCTTTTCCTTAACTGGCGTACTTTTCTTTTCACTTTCATCAACAACAAAATCAATTTGATCATCCGGACGGGGTATTACATGAATTGAAACTAACTGACCCACTCGCTGAGCGGCAGCAGCACCAGCATCAACGGAAGCTTTCACAGCCGCGACTTCACCAATTATCTTTACTGTAACTAATGCACCCTTAACAATTTCTTTTCCAAGCAGTTTAACATTTGCAGTTTTCGTCATTGCATCAGCTGCTTCTATTGCACCTACTAATCCCTTAGTTTCAACTAATCCAAGAGCTAATTCCATAAGAATTAAAATATGTTATTTTGATCTTTTGGGTAAAATTAATTCGACATCTGAATGTGGACGCGGAATTACATGAACTGAAACAAGTTCACCAACGCGTTGCGCGGCGGCTGCACCTGCATCTGTTGCAGCTTTTACTGCTCCGACATCACCACGAACCATAACTGTAACATAACCACCACCTATGGTTTCTTTTCCAATCAATTCGACCTTCGCGGCCTTTACCATTGCGTCGGCAGCTTCAATCGAACCGACAAGACCTTTTGTTTCAATCATGCCAAGGGCATCAAGTGTCATATTTGTGCTCCAAATTTTTTGAAAATATAGCTAAGCATTATTTCTTTGTCAATTAAAATTCTTTCTTTTTTTCGAATTATTTTATCCAATTTTTTTCGAATTTGAACTCGATTTTTGTGAATAAGACTTGGTTAGACATATTATTGACTATTTCAGTTCCAAAAGTATAAATCCAAATTGCTCAAGTTCAATCAATTTATTAGCAGGTCTTCCCATTCGAATTTCATCGATTCTGTATTTTTTTCCAAATGAATTATTAAAATTTGGTTTTAGAGCTTTAAATTTTTCTGGCAAAAAATTAAGATCAACCGTTTTAACTGTGTTAGAGAAATTATAAATACTAATAATGTGATTTTCTTGATTGGAACGGATATAAGCTAGAATTTCATCTCCGAAATCAATTGGGTCAAATGATCCGTAAACTAAACTTGAATTTCTTTTTCTGAATGAAATCAAATCCTGATAGAATCGGAATAATTTATTATCCCCGTCCAGTTTGCTCCAATCAATCTCACCTTTTTCGAAAAGTGAAGAATACTCCATTTCGCCAATTTCTTGACCATTGTGGATTAATGGGACTCCAGGGAGTGAAAAAATAATCGCTGAAGTTATTACTGCTCCATCATTTCCAAAAAATCCAGCTGCACGCGGTTTATCATGATTCTCATTGAATCTCATGCGAAGAGAGTTTTTGGGGAACATGAATTTTTCTGTTTTAATAACTTCAGTGATCATTGATGGCTTTTTAACTCGTGCGAGGATTCCACTAAAATTATCATAAACATTCCATGAATACGTCATATCAAAAGCAGATAAATGATGCTCCGGCAATGTCCCCTCGGATAACATAAAAATTGTTTTTATCTCATCCAATTCCTTCCTTGCTTCTTCCCAAAATTCAGTTGGGACAAGTTCAGAAACATCACAACGGAAGCCATCAATGTCAAATTCGCTGATCCAATATTTCAACATTTCAATCATATATTTTCTTAATTCGATTGATTCGTAATTGAAATCTGCTACATCCATCCAATCCGAATTTGGGGGAATAATTTTTCCTGATTCATTTTTGGTGTACCAATCAGGATGATCATTAGCGAGGGGATTGTCCCAAGCTGAGTGATTTAGTACAACATCGATTATTACTTTCAGCCCTAGATTGTGAGCTTTACTTACAAGTTCCTTCAAATCAGCGGGAGTTCCGTATTCAGAATTAATACCATAAAAATCCCTCACCGAATATGGGCTTCCCAATCCCCCTTTTCTTTTAATTTCACCGATTGGATTAATCGGCATCAACCATAAAATAGTTACTCCAAGTTGATTAAGTTGTTCAAGCCGATTCGTAATTCCCTTGAAGTTTCCTTCTTTTGAGAAAACACGCGGATAGATTTCATATATAATTCCTTCATTGATCCACTTGACCGAATGACGGGCATTCATATCCGAATATTTAGTTTTTAGCAGATCCTCTGAAACTGAATATTCCGATACGCGGATTGGTTTATAGATGCCGCCTGGTCCACCATGATCTTCAACGAGAATCGTAATGACATTATCACCAAGTCTTATGTAATCAGTAATATCAAAATAGAAACTTTCACTATATCCCGTATGTCTGCCGACTTCTTTACCGTTTATCCAGATTATTGCATCATCATCAATTGCATCGCACTTGACTGCAACTTTTTCAAGGTTTGATGGAATTGAAAACGTGTTGAAATACCATACCCAGCCATCGAATTCGAATCCGATCTCGTTTTCCCAAAAAGATGGGACTTCGATTTCTTGCAGTCCCACTTCATCGATTTTCTCAAACCATTTTTTTTCGAATCCATTTTTTTCAGGATCGATTTTTATTTTCCAGTTTTTATTCAATTCGAAATCCCAATAGTTTGTTTGGGCTGCGCATGACGTAAAAGCTAATAAAAAGATAAAAATTAAACTTAAGGATTCATACTTAATTCTTTTCATCTAAATAATCCTGTAAAATAGTTGCTGCAGAGAATTTATCTATCAGAGATTTATCTCTTCTTCTTTTTTTTGATTTAACTGTTTCTAGAATTTTTTTTTGAGCAGTATAAGAGCTTAAACGTTCATCTCTGCGAATAATTTGTATATTAACAAGCTTTTGCATTTCGTCAATAAATTCATCTATTAATGAACAAAGTTTCGATGGCGTCCCATTCATATTCAATGGATAGCCGACTAAAATCAATTTGACACTATAAGCTTCAGTAATCTCTGCAATTTTTTTAATTGAATCTTTTGAGTTTTCAATTGTATCAAGGGTTGTAGCAAAAAGATTTGTTGGATCGCTGATCGAAATTCCAATTCTTCTCTCGCCATAGTCGATTGCAAGGACTCTACTTTCCACAACAGTATATTCTCCTCAATTCGTCTCCTCAAATCTTTCGACTACATCAATGCCTTTTATTTTTTTTAATCTTTCAATAATTCTAATTAAATGCTCCAAATCTTTTACTTGGACACTGATAGTTCCATAGAAAATGGAATGATGAGTTTTGATTGAAATCCCTTTAATATTTGTATTGTAGGTATTAACAATTGTCTGAGAGATTTCATTAAGCATCCCTGGAGTATCTTCACCTAATACTTTTATGCCAGCTATGAAGAAAGAACCGTTTGTTTCCGGCCACGAAACCTCCATGATTCGGCTGTCATATAGTTTTGATAGTCTTTGAAAATTTTTACAAGTGCTTCGGTGGATTTTAACTCCTTCCCCGCGTGTAATAAATCCGATTATTTCATCTCCCGGTACAGGATTGCAGCATCTCGCGAAATTATGAAGAACATCAATTTTATCGCCCTGAATTAATACACCACCAGTGGACTCCCTTGCAGTATCGGCGAATTTATTAAATGTGAATTCTCCATCTGTTTTCTGCGAATCATCTTTTTCAATTTGATCAACTTTGCTCTCAAAAATTTTCTCCGCTGGGAATCGCCCGTTTCCTATTGCTCTATACAATTCAGTTAGATTATCGAATTTGTAGCCGCGTGCAAGTTTCAATAAATCATCATTATTTATATGAAGTTTTGACTTCTTCATAGTTTTTTCAAGAAGTGTTTTTCCTTCCTGAACAAAACGACTTTCTTCTTTTCGAATCCACTTACGAATATTAGTTCTAGCTTTGTGAGTTACCACAAACTTTTCCCACCCGCGGTTTGGAGTTTGATTTTTTGATGTGATAATTTCAACTTGATCACCACTTTTTAATAGAGTATCAAGGGGCTCGATCTTTCCATTAACCTTCGCTCCAAGACAATGGAATCCGACATTCGAGTGGATTTCAAATGCAAAATCAACTGGAGTTGATTTGGACGGAAGCACTTTCAAATCACCTTTTGGTGTGAATACGTAAATTTCATCTTGGTAAAGATTGAGCTTAAAGCTTTCAATTATATCTTTCTGAGCTTCCTCTCTGCTTGCTACATTTTCGAAAACATCACGAATCCAATCCACCCACTCTTCAAGCTCCTTACCGGTTGCTTTATAACTATTTTTGTACTTCCAATGAGCTGCGACACCACGTTCTGCAACTTCATGCATCCTTCGTGTACGAATTTGAATTTCAACCATTCTACCATTCGGTCCTATAACAGTCGTGTGCAAAGATTGATAATTATTTTTTTTGGGGAGTGCTATGTAATCATGTAGACGATCTGGAACTGGAGTATAAATTTGAGTAATAATTCCGAGCACATTGTAGCACTCATAAATATTTTCAGTCTCGAGAATGATCCTTATTGCAAACAGATCATAAATCTCATCAAATGAATTAACACGAGTCATCATCTTCCGATAGATACTGTAAAAATGTTTGGGCCTTCCGATTATTTCGAAATCGATTTCCTCAGTTTCAAGTTTTTTCTTTATCGGGTCAATGATTTTTTTGATAAAACTTTCGCGCTCTCGCCGTTTATCACGCAATTTCTTTCGGATGTTTTCATATGCAGATGGTTCTAAATATTTAAAGGAAAGGTCTTCCATCTCCCATCTAACTTGTGCGAGTCCAAAGCGATGAGCAAATGGAGCATAAATTTGGATTGTTTCCTTCGCAATTCTTCTTTGTTTATCCGGAGAAACAAATTCAAGAGTTCGCATATTATGCAATCGATCAGCAAACTTAACAAGAATAACACGGATATCTTTTACCATTGAAAGCAGAAGCTTTCGATAATTTTCTGCTTGACTAGCGTCATGCTCCTTTATCACTCCCCCAATTTTTGAAACTCCATCAACAATTTCGGCAATTGTAGGATTGAATTCTTTTGCCAAATCAAGCGGTTCAAATTCGGTATCTTCTAAAACATCGTGGAGAAGGGCTGCGGCGATTGATTGGTCATCTAATGGAATTTCATCTGCAATGATCATTGCTACGCCATAGGGATGCTCAAAATAGGGTTCGCCAGATGCACGTAAATCGTTCTTGTGAGCTTCGATACTGAAATCGAATGCTTTCCTAATCAAATTTGTATTAACAGATCGAAGATTCTTCTGGCAACGGTTGAGAAGTTGGTCCAGCATCTTTTTCTGCTTAGTATTTAGCATAAATACATATTCCTTACCATAAATATACTAAGGGATTATCGAAAATCAAGAGTATTATAGCAATTACATTTTATTAGCAAAAATGAATATGTAACATGCCCTATTTGAGACAGCGCTAAATTTAAGTTGTTATTTGGTTAATTCGTAGATAGACTTTCTCAAAGAAGAAATCTTATTAAATCTGGCTGCTAATCTCTCTCTAACAGATGCTTCAAGATTAATTGAATAAATGTTTTCAATATTTTTCAGTGCGCCTTCATAACTACCAATTTCAAAATTCTTTTGTGCAAGAATATGAAGTACGACTATTTCGTTATACCCATTCATTTTTGCATTTCTAATAGATTGTAGGAGCTTACTGTAAAAAATAACCGATTTTTTCGAGTCAATTTCTTCATATGCTCTTGCAATTGCCCATAGAAAAAATCTGTTCTCAGGATATTTGGCTAATATATCTTCACAAATTTTTATTGCTTTAATTGGAGTTTTGTAATCAATATAGATCCAAGCTAATGAATGCATTGCCAAATGTTTGAAATAAGTTTCTCCACTTAAACCTTTCTCGATCATGGCAATTCCTTTGGGTTTTTCATCACTTAAAAAAGGAAGCCACGAAAGAATTTCAGATTTTCTACTTCTCCAATATTTATAAATCCCGATAGCAATTTGTGCATCATTTGCATCTCTTTCATTTTCTAAGTATGCCTCAAAAAAGTTTAATGCTCGATAACCTTCCGTAAATGTTTTAAACCAATTGCCCTGATACCAGCCGGCAAAAGCTCTAAATCCATGAAGCAATCCATAATAATATTTTTTTCGTGAATTGTGGATTGAATTATTTTCAATTTTTTCTTCTGCTGAGTTTAAAAGTTTCTCGAACTCGGTTTTATCCAATTCATCTTCAAAGTCAGTCACTTTAGAAATCATTATAGATGCATGCATGAGTTCACTCATCGGATTATTTTTTTCGATCCATTTGATGTGCGAAAAAATTGAATCCGCTGCGGGGTAATTCTGTAATAAAATTTGTTGCACTCCCTCGCTAATTATCTCATCCACTTTTTTATTTGGATCAATCTGTGAGAAAGTTGGTAGAGGGAAAATGGCAAATAGAATAATTATTCGGAATGGCAAACTGAAGTGGAATGAACGTATCATCAAAATTATTTACAATTATTAAGAATGTTCAAATCGTTCCAAAAGTACGATCACCAGCATCTCCTAATCCTGGAAGTATATAACCTTTGGAATTTAATCCTCTGTCTAGTGCTATGGAGTAAATTTTCACATCTTTATGATTTTTGTTTACTGTACTCACACCAATAGGGGCAGCAAGTAAACACACAAGAGTTATATCTTTTGCACCTCGATCTTTTAAAAATTGAATTGCCGCACTCGCGCTTCCACCCGTTGCGAGCATCGGATCTATGATTAATACTTTTGCACCGCCAATATTCATTGGTAGCTTTAAATAATAATCTACTGGCTTGAGAGTTTCTTCATCCCTATACAGACCAATATGCCCCACTTTAGCATCTGGGATCATCTCAAGAAAAGACTCAACTAAACTCAAACCTGCTCTTAAGATCGGCACAATTACAATCTGGTGTTTTAACTGAAATCCAGTAGTTTTTTCGAGAGGAGTTTCAATTTTCGTTTTTTTGAGTTCAAAATTTTTTGCAACTGCTGTTATTAATACAGATGAAATTCGTTTTATAGAATTTCTAAATTCTAAAGAACTAGTTTTTTTATCTCTTAAAATTGATAAATCTCTCTGAGCAAGAGGATGATCGACTAGAATAAGATTTTTTAATTTCATTAATCAGTTCCTGCTTTCCTTCCCATGATGGATAAAGTTTCTATGAATGTAGATAATACTGGCGTGTATGCGTAATCCACAGCATTCAGTTTGTTCATTGTTATATTATTTTTTATAGCGAAAGATAATAAATTAGCTTTGCCTATGATGTCTTCGCCTCCGATCAGATCAGCACCAATGATTTTTTTTGTTCTCGATTCATAAAAAATCTTCACAAAATGTTTCTCCCCATTCGGTATAATTTTAATACGTGAATTTCCAACTGCTGATAATTCTTCGCAATGAATTCCAAAATTTTTTATTTCTTTCCAAGTTAATCCGACATGTGCAATAGATAGATCACCCAGTTTGAGAAGAAGATTCTTTACAACTGATTCTGCATAAAATGATTCGCCAGCAGCATTTGCTCCGGCAACATGACCAAAATTATGAGAAAGTGTCGCCAGGGGTAGCCACATAGGTTTCTTTGTAATAAAATTTTCAACCGAGATGCAATCGCCTGCAGCAAATATATTATCATCGCTGGTTTGCAACTTTCTATCAACTCGAATTGCATTATCCTTATGGTGGGATAATTTTGACGCTTGTGATAAAGAAGTATTCGGTTCAAATCCAATGGTAACTAATACAAAATCTACTGAATGAACCTCCCCATCTATCACAATCGCTTCGACATAATCATTTTTCAGTTTTGGCGAAACTGAAGAAACTCCGCCAAGAAATTCAATTTTATCAGAGTGTAACTTGTCCAATACAATTTTTTGCACTTCTTCAGAATATCCATTCAGTGGAAGTGGATTACTATCAATAAGCAGCACTGAGCCCGAATACTTACTTACGAAAGCAATTGATTCCAATCCGGTTAGCCCTGCACCAATGATGACCGAATTTGTAATTTTTTTCTCTTGGATGAATCGTTGAATTGCACGCAAATCATCAACAGTTTTAAGATAAAAAACATTTTTCAATCCTTTTGGAAATTCAGGATGAAATCGTTTAACTGAACCTGTACACAGAATCAGTTTATCATAGTTATCATTAAACTGAATATTATTTTTTGTGTCCCGAACAAAGATTCTCTTTTTGATTCTATCAATAGATTCAACTCGATGAAAGTTTTTCACCCTAACTTTTTTTTCGGATTCATAAGATTCTGGATTGTAGAACAGAATTTTTTCGTAATTATCAATTTCTCCGCTGAGTACATACGGGATCTCACAAGTGCCGATCGAAATGTATTCTCCGGCTTCATACATAACAACTTCGTGCTCGGGGTTAACTCGTTTAGCTTTTGCAGCAGCAGCTGGACCTGCCGCACTACCGCCAATCACTATTATCTTACGCTTAAGCATTTTTTGAGTTACTTATTCTTAAAAAGTAATGTTAAGGGGACTCCTTCGAAACCATATTCTGTTCTAATTTTGTTCTCGATGAATCTTTTTGTGTTTTCTTGTATCGATCTAGGATCATTCACAAAGAAAGAAAAGATTGGAGGGCTCGATTTAATCTGAATACCATATTTAATCTTCACCTCTTTTCCAGTTGTTGTAGAGGGTAAGGAAATATTCCTAAATGTCCTTTCGATAAACTCATTTAATTCACTCGTTGAAATTTTTTTTCCCATTTCATCCAAGATTTTTAATGATAAATCTATCACTTTATAAATCCGCTGTTTGGTAAGAGCCGAAATGAAAATTATTGGGATGTAATCCAATTCACCAAGTTGAATCTTCAATGCTTTTTCTAATTGTTGCGCCGTCTTATCATCTTTTTCTACCAAATCCCATTTGTTGATGCAAATAATAACTCCTCGTTTTCGTTTGACAGCTTCATTAATAATCCGCATGTCTTGTTTTTCAATTCCAAAGTTTGCATCAATTAACACAATAGCAATGTCGCATCTGTCAAGTGATTTCAATGTTCTTAAGACACTGTAAAATTCTATATTCTCATCAACTCGGCTGCGTTTTCTCAAGCCTGCGGTATCAACTAAAATTATTTCTTTTCCGTAATACTTAAGTGTGGAATCAATTGAGTCGCGGGTTGTACCTGGAATGTCCGTAACTATATTTCTGTCATACCCATGTAATGCATTTACGAAAGATGACTTCCCTACGTTTGGTCTGCCCACTACTGCAAATCTTGGTATGGATGAAGTTTCAGAAATTAAGTCAGTATTTAGCGGAAAATCTTTTGTGAGAATATCCAGGAAGTCACCGACATTTCTTCCGAACTGACCGGATAGATTGTGAACAGTTTCAAATCCTAACTCATATAATGCCGGCACTAAATTCTCTCGCTCTGCAGAGTCAGTCTTATTTGCCACAATAAAAACTGGCTTTTGAGATTTTCGCAAGTGATTTGCAATTAACTTATCGACGGGCATGACGCCATCTATAACATCGAGCAAAAAAATTACTGAATCGCTTTCCTTTACTGCAGCATCAACCTGTTCAATTATGGCTTGCTCAAATACGTTTTCTGAGTCAGGTACGAAGCCCCCGGTATCAATAAGATTAAATATTTTCCCGCACCATTCAACTTCGCCGTAATTACGGTCTCTCGTCACACCACTTACTTTATCGACAATAGCATCGCGCTTACCAACGAGCCGATTGAACAACGTAGATTTGCCGACGTTCGGTCTTCCAACAATTACAACAATTGGTATTTTCATTAATGCAAAATATATTCAAGAGTGGTACTAAAATCAAATAATTAAAAGGCAATCTTCAGATTTAACTGCGGATAATATTCTGTGAATAATCCCAAATCCAATCTTTCCATTGTTAGGTTTGCTTTTAATTCTGCGTTATAACTATTCGCTGTCCAGATTGCATCTGCTAAGCTCAGTACATGATTTAAAACAACTGCTAAGACTGCTTTAGCCGCAACGTTGTAATAATCGTTTGCATTCCCTCGGAGTCCGGAATAATGGAGAAAGTTTGCAGAAAGATTATCGTAATATCTTTTTGAATTTGGATCAGCATCGTTCCAACCTTTGTTGTACTGAGGATATTTTCCAATCAATTCATAATACTGTTGATGCCCGTGCGGATAAAGTGTATGCGAAAACTCTTTGACACTTTTTTCCGCTGCAATAACTTCATCCCAATTCACTCGCTTCCATGGATTAAGCGATGAATCAGGATTAATAAGAATACTGCTTGTCCCGCCAAGATCCGCTGCAAATCTGTTGAGCCATTCAGCATATCGAACGACACTCCAATATGAATCAGCAAAGTTTTTAAAAACAACTGTTTGATCATCCCCTTTTTGGATGTAAGAAAAATTAAAATACCAGGCAGCGGCTTCAATCAGTAAAAATATTCCCCCCTTGATATAACTTTCCGAATAAATTTCGCCAGCACCGGGAATCAAGGCCGATAGCACTCCAGCTAGAAATACAGATTTTTCACTTGACGAAACTGACATAGTTTTTGTATCAAGCGCTTGATAGTTAAAATTTGCATTTAAATCAGTTCTTAGGTTTCCGGTTGAATAATTCTCGCTCATTCTTTGTGCGAATATCGATTGAGTGATGAGCAGCAAACAACTAACAACAAATAGTTTTTTCATAAACGGGTCTCAGTAGGTTCTAAATTCAATTAAATATTTCTTCATTTTATAAAAACGGATTCAGACTTGTCTGAAAAGTCAGAATGACCGTTTTGTGTAACTTAAATTCATGATTAAAATTCGAATCCAAATAGAATTCCAAAATACATTCGCCATTCTTTTCCGTATCTGATTGTTTCTTTAGTAAACGCATTTTCTCTTCGGAACTCATCGAAAGCATATGATGCATTGAAAAAGATGCTCGTAGGGAAAAGATAAAAAGAATTCAGTTGTAACCTAAGTTCTCCACCAATTCCCTTTTTAAAATCACTCAACTTTGTACTAGTTCCATTCCATGCATTCCCAAAATCGCCATAAATAGAAGCATAAATTTTATCGATGTATAAATGCCCAAGGCGCGTATCGATATGTTCAAAAACAGGAAACCTATAAGTTACATTAACATGAGCGAATTCATTACCGCTGATTGAATAGAATGGATAACTTTTCATCCCGATTAAACCACCGAGATAAAAGTCGAAGAAATCATCTGTCTGCGGACCTAAAATCGTCCCACCGCGAAGCTGAACAGTGAGAGAATGTTTCCAGCCAGGTAATTTCATTGCCTGAAGTAAATTCAATTCGAATCGATTAAAATTAGTCTTTTCAAATCGAGTTACCAGTGTGCCTGAATTCTCATCATAAAATTCTTCAGGATTAAAATCATTTATTGAGTACTCGTATTGAAAATCGATTTTAGTTCCATAAGGATTTATTTCCATATCTTTCGTACGGTCAAAATTCTCCAAGCGGTATGCAAGTCCAACATTCCATCCTTTCAAATAAACATCACGCGTTGTTGGATATAGTAAATTACCTGGAAGCAAAAAGCTTCCAATGATCGCCTCATAACGGCTATACACAACTTTAAGCTCAAGATTGTGAAGTTTTGAGAAAATCGGATGCTTGGCAATAAAATCAAATTCTAAGAGATTGTAGCCAACTTCTATTGGTATTTTCAAACCATAATTAATAATTCCACCGACAGTATCCGGAAACAAACCGATAACATTTTCACTTGTTCTGCTGACATTGAACGCTTGCAAAGATATTTCCGGTTTCAAACCGAGTGAAAATAGTCCTGGAATTCTATCGCGATATTCGAGTGATGCAAAAATATCTCTTTCCCAACGTGTATTGATAGCGGCACTTCCGAAAATGTTGAAACGGTTAAGCATATCGCTTGAATAGAAATATACTCCAGGTTTTAACAATTCAATTCCTTTTGCTTTCTTGCTGTAATTATCCAACCTAATAAAAGGTATGATTGCGAGCTTTGTGAATGTGCCTTTATAATTATTTATTTCATAATCTGGGGTAATTCGATCATCAAAGTTTTTCAATCGCTGAAAGTTAAATTCAGCTCCCGACAACGAATTAGTATTTTTATTTAATCCATCACCAACAGTTTTGGGTAAATAATTAAAATTTGAAAGATCAATTTCGTTCGTATTTTGCAGTTCATATATTTTATAACCAGTCGATTCGTATCCTGCATATACAATTTTATTTGATTTATAAGGCGACGGCATGAATGCTCCTCCGAGAACATTTGTTAACTGTCTCTTATTATTCGAATTCAAATTAATGCTGTAAAGATTGAATATTCCATTCTCGTCTGCCGAATAAATTAATGTGCTGTCATTCTGCATTACAGGATTTCTTTCATCAATTTGAGTGGAGCTCAATAGAAATTGAAAACCGGTTCCATCAGTATTAATTCTTGCGATATCTCGGCTGCTATTCATTGAATAATCAAAAACAACAAATTCACCATTCGGTGAAAATTTTGGATTGAAAACTTGCTCCCCATTAGAAAATGAAGTAATGACTTTGAAATTCTTCCCTTCCGTATCGACTATTCCTATGTTTATGGTTCCATCTTTTTGAAAGATAAAAACAATCCTACTGCCATCATGCGAAAGTGAAGGATTATTTGCACGCATCCCAAAGGTTAATCTTGTTTCCTCTTCAGTTTTCAAATCGTAAACATAGATATCGTGAATGCTTACCCAATTTTTATTTTTCTCTGTTAACTTGGAGTAGTAAAGTTTCAAGTTGTCATTGCTAACTGCCAGAGTGGAACCAATGCCCCCTTGAATCAATTTTGATTTCTTTTTCTCAACATCATATTCATATAAAGAACTGATGAAATAATCGGCACCTTTATTTGATATATAGTAAATCTTTTTTCCATCAGGTGAATAAGTAGGATAAAAATTTCCAAATCCTTCCGTTTCAATTTTTTCGCCGTCAACTAAGTTTTTTCGGATGTTCAGTGTCCGTTGCTCGTAATCATTTCGTAAATAATCCTGCCATTCTTCGTAGAGTTCAATTCCGGAAATTCCAATCGCCTTTTTAATCGCACCATCGATTGTAAACGAAAAGCCGGAGCGAAGATTGTTATTAATCTCAATTAATTTTGATTCACCATATTTTTCAGCGATGTATTTAACAAGCGCAAATCCTGAATTATACACTGATTCATTGCCGAGACTCGTCTTGTCGAATACACTCATTTCATTCCATGTAAGCATTCGTCCATTCATTACGTATTCACGTAAAATCATGTCTCGGTGCGAATCCCAAAAATCATAGTTGAATTCTTTTCGCATATATTGTGCAGTCCCTTCAGCGAACCATGGGGGAACATTGATCATTGGAACTGGATACGAAATAATCATATTCGGAAAACCATACAAAACATCCGGCCGTCTTTCGTCCTCATAGTTCAACCATTGAAGATAGAGTGCGGGCAGAGTACGCGGTGCTTTCATGGCAGCTTGAAGCTGGATCATGTGAGTGAATTCGTGAGAGATTACATTGCGAAGCCAGTTGTGAGTTCCACGAAGGTCCGTATCTAATGGAGATGCCCAGATTTCAATTTTATTATCAAAAAAATATGTCGCTCCATTTGCATAATCGTCTATATCTTTTATTACAAAGTGAACTTTATCTGGCTTGTATCCATAAAATGAAGTCAGTGGTTCGTAAATCTCTTCCATTATTTTTGCGACAACCTTTGCCGTGCGTTCAGCTCCATCGTGAAAGTGAACCGCAAAATTTTCACGATCAATCGTCAACCAATTCACCTCCGGATGATACTCGTTGAATTGAGCGAATCCAAGATTGAATGAGAAAATAATTAATAAGATAAATAATATTCTCTGTGCTTCTTTGTGAACTTTGTGGTGAAGAAAACACTTAATTTTCACCACAGAGTTGCACAGAGCAATATGTAAATGACTAAAGAACAAATCGTCTAATTCCTTCCTTTAATAGCTTCACATTGAAATTGATGAAGAGTTGAAGTCCGGATTGAACCTTCATCGCAAATCCAATGATATCATAACTTATTTTATTAATATCTTTCAATACTTTTTCTGACTTTGTGCTCTCTGTGTCCTCTGTGGTGAAAAGTTTTTTATTTTATAACCGCAATCTTAATAATCGCAAAATCTTTTTTTATTCCAGCAACAGCTTCAACGCGTGCAAGATATATCCCACTCTGAACATTCGACACATCCCAGACTGTTTCAGATTCAATTCCACCCTTGGCTGAGTTATTCAGTTCGGTAATGAAATCTCCAGCGAGATCAAAAATTCTAATGTTAATTTTCGCATCCTCACTGACGTAATATCTGATGTTAGTTTTTCCATCGTAGACTGGATTCGGCCAGTTATAAACAAGGTTCTTCGAAAGGAATTCTTGTTTCCTCAAATTACTTTTTGGAAAAGACGATGAATTCTGGGAGAGAAAATTCCCTTTCAATCCGTTCCAGTGAATTTCTTTTTCCGATGAACTGAGTTGAAATACTTGATACCAACCGCTGTCGCTGACGGTATGATAATACAACTTTCCATTCTCGTTGACTAAAACAGAAGAATTCCTTGAACCAACACCGAGTGAAACTCGAAATTCATTAAGCAGTTTCCCGGTAAGCGGATCGAAGCAAAGCAACTGTCCATCTTCGGATTCGACAATCAGGTCCGGAGTTTTATCCGAATTCAAATCAGCTAAATAAACGTTTCCCACAAAGTTTTTCTTCGTTGGATGATAGATAGGAAAATTCATAGCCAGGGGCCCGTTATTATTATAAGCAAGGATTTTATCACCGGCATTCACAATTATATAATTATTTCCATCGTTTTTAATATCGCCAAGAGAGAACGAGGTGACATCTTTTGAAGAATTGATTTTGAAATTGGTAACAGAACCATTTCGGTCAAAAACTTCTATCTCTCCACCCTTGTATAATATAATTGATTTCACATCATTCGTTGGAAGAAGGTCTCCTACACCAGGAAGTGATATAGCATTATCAATCAGATTTCCGAGTTGTACGGGATGGGCGGACCTTAACAAATGAGCATTATTTATTTTAACTGATGTTACATATGAAAGACTATTAAATCCAAAGGATAAATCAGCAATCTGTCCAGTTCCATTCACTATCCTTGTGATAGTTGAATCATTTGGAGAAAATCGATAAATATTTCCTAAGGAGTCATCAAAAACTAAATGAAAATTACCATAGGGTACTGGGATTGAATATACTAAGTATTCTACAGCAATCAAGTTTGAACCGAGTTTTTGCCCTACTGAGAATGAGGAGACAGTAAAAACAGAATCCTGCACAAAAATTAATTTCAAACTATCAGGTTCTAAATAAGCAAAGTGATGTTTTTCGCTGAGACCAATTCCTTTCAAAATAAAACTAAGAGGTTTACCTTTAAGCTGATTAGTAATAGGAATATTCTGCTGTAAATTTTTATCATAGTAACCGAAGAAATTATCCTTTGAATAATAAACTCTGTTTGAAGTCAAAAAATTTGGTAATAGATAGTAATTGCTTGATTTATCAGCGACCTTTGTTTTATAAACTTGTTTTATCTCATCGCTTCCAATACTCAAATCAAAAGTCATTGAATTACCATTGTTCGAAAAATTATTCAACTTAATATAGCTTGGTGCATTACTGTTTGCGTTGGAATTCGGCAGACTCGTTCCACTGAATTCATTCTTATAAAGTTTAGCCGAATTTCCTTTGAACCAAAAATCGTTTGGTTCACCATCTCCAACCACAACATCCCCGAAGATTGTTGTAAACTGTACGCCAATATCTTGAATCCCATCAGCTTCTTCGAGGTCGATGCCGCGATTATTTTTATCCGCATTGATTTTATTATCAATTAATTTCGAAGCAATAATATTCTCATCGATATGCCAAATCAAAATCCCAGAGCCGGGTAAAGCCCAATCAAATTCATCCACGTCAATTACAACGCCATCAACAGAATCAATTTGGTAATATCTG
The DNA here is from genome assembly GCA_016873845.1 of Ignavibacteria bacterium. Classification (NCBI taxonomy): domain Bacteria; kingdom Pseudomonadati; phylum Ignavibacteriota; class Ignavibacteria; species Ignavibacteria bacterium. Next base: position 16,374 of record VGVX01000012.1, on the reverse strand, counting down.
AATCCAGTTGTGTCTTTAGGAAATATTTTTTCAATTATTGAACCGTCAATGACTGTTTTTATTTTGATTCCATTCCCTGCTGCATCACGCTGGCGATTTTCAACCAAAAAATATTCTGATGGATTGACCGGAATTTTTATTGCAGTTTTTTTTCTGTCAGAAGACGATAAAGACGTAAGTACACTTATTCCATTCTGTGAAAGATCGTATTCATCGAATTTTATCCAACCGAGATACCATTTTTCCCAAGCTGATGGTTCAGGCGGGAACAATCCGCCATAATTGAACATTGCTTGTCCATCCATTAATCCGAATCTTCCAATAGCGGTCAGTCCAGTCTCCGTATCGAATAAATCAGGTAAGCCAATGTAACTTGCAAAACTTGCAGCCATCAGTCCATTAATGCTTAACTCGAGTAAAGCTGTTCCAGTAAATGAAAAAACTTCACGGCTCTCAGTTTCGGGAATTATCATCGAATTTTTAATTTTAAATGATGACAATCCGACACTAACTCCATCGTAGGAACTTCCAAAAAATTCCTTTAGAGTTTTTATATTCAAAAAAACCGAAGGAATGTCTTTATCGAGATTGAAGTTCTCAGTTAAATTTATATCGCGTCCAACTCCAGCATGAAAAATCGTGAATACATCGTATTTTGAGAAATCAAAACCAGGATTTAACGAATCTGCTTTCTTCCAAACTTCTTCAAAAAGTTTCCCAAGATTTTTCAGGTCGCTTGAGCCAGCTGGAGGTGAATATTTACTCATTACTTCCGGCAATTCAACGATCTTATCGAGAACGAGAAAGTTTATAATAACTTTTCCATTGGAAACTTTTCGATAATAATTTGAAAGAAATTTAAGATGATTTTCAAAGTAGCTATTATCGTGAGGAAGAGGATCAATAATTCTATTCCCATAATCTTTTGAATAGTGGGAACCAAATTTTCCATTTCCGTATGTTGCAGCATCTTTGTCGGCTGCAAACTCGACCATAACAGCTAATAAATTATATACTACAGAATCTGAAATAAAAGCTTTTGGCTGATAAATACCCTGTGAAGGATTTATTTTTTGAACTAGTGATTGTGAGAATCCGAGATTATAAACGACGAGCAGAATAACAAACGCTGATTTTTTCATACTTTGAAACTTTGTGAATCCTATCAATGAAAGCTTTCTTAAAAAAATAAAAGTCATGCTCGGACAATTGAACATGACTTTCATACTAACAACTTAATTCCAACGATCAAATCCCTGAAGGAAATCCTTTAGATGGTTTTAGAATCGAACCCCAGCCGATCTGCAATGTGAATCGGAGTGTTTCAGCAAGTGGATGATTTTCCATTCCTTTGAATACTGAAGTAGTAATATAACTGAAATCGAACCCGTACATTTCATAACGAATTCCAGCTCCGAGTGTGATGAATTTCCTATTTCCATAGTCCGGGTCTTCATAAAAGAATCCGGCACGGACTGCAAACATAAATTCGCCAGGGATACCGTACCAATATTCCAGTCCCATCGAAGTGACTATATCCCTTAACTCTTCTCTAAATGGTTGATCTGCCCAAGCAGTGAAAATTGTTTCGTAAAATTCCTTACGCTTTACTGGTGCGGCTGTTGTATCGACAGTACCGCGAAATGCTTTTCCCTTATCAACCAAGAGTTTGCTGAAATCAACTGTGTAAGTGAGAGAGTTGTAATCTAAATCGAGCAAACGCACCGCCATGCCAAGTCTGAAATTTGTCGGGATCGGATCTGCCTGTTCTTGATCAATGTAATATATTTTTGGTCCGATATTACTTAAGTTCATTCCTATGCTCAGTTTCTTACCAAGATTTCCAATTAAAGGAATTGGAAGATTTTGAGGTCTCCACATTCCAGCAACGTCAAAACTTACAGTAGTTGCAACACCTTTACCTTCTTCTAATTCTGTACCTTTGTCTGAAAGACGGCTGTGGATTAATCTAAGATTTCCACCAATTCCCCACGAGGGAGAAAGCTTTGTCGCATAACCAAAAGTTAATGCAGCATCAAATGATCTGAATGTGCCAATCGGATCGGGACTATTAGATGCAGTTCGAACAAACTCACCGTAGTTCATGTAAGTCACACTTGATGTAATGCTTCCGCTAATGCTTGGCAAGTAATGTCGAAACGTCAAGTAGTCGTAAAACAAATCGAGCTTGAATTGAGGCAGCCAATTTGAATGCGTGATGCTTAATTCTGTTCCATCTAAGAATGCAATGCCTGCTGGATTCCAGAAAATTGCCGCCGAGTTATCCGCCAATCCTGAGCCTGACTCACCGATGCCGCCAGCCCGCGAATCTGGGGCTAATAATAAAAATGGTACTGCAGCTTCGCCTTGTGCATAAACTGAATTTGTTTGAAAAAATAATCCTGCGAGCGCAACGATTATTAATATTTTTGATGATATCTTCATCTTAATTTATATCCTCCGATGATTAAAACTATTATCTTACTATTGCTAATTTACCAATCGCTTCGTTTTTGTAATTATTATCGAGCGAATTTACTATTATTTTATACAAATAAACACCATTACCAAGCTGATCTCCTTCAGCATCTCTTCCATCCCAAGAGACTTTTATAAATTTTTCAACTGCGTTGTTTCGCTCAATGGTCTGAATCAGTCTGCCCGCTATTGTATAAATTTTAATCTTAAAATTCACAGGCTTATCAAAATTGTGTTGGAATGTGAAGACTGTATTTCCAGCCGTAGGATTTGGATAATTAAATACGTCTCTTATGGTTACAATATTATCCCCGACCACTTCGAAATCAGTCGATAATGCTGATGGATTGTTGAAAACATCCCATGCTGTAACATTTAACCGATGCGAGCCTTGGGAAAGCTGACTCAATTGATATTTCACTTCCCCTTTTTTATTTCCTTGATCTAATGCACCTTGAAAATAATTTGTTAGATCAATTGGGTTGGTGATATCTTCGTCCAAAACAGCTTCCATCTTGTGCCCAATTCCGGTACCAGTTGTGTTTATACCAGTCTCGTCTTCTAATTTGATAATAAGCATTGGCGAAGTTCCAACGAGATAAGCTCCTGAAGAAGCATCATTATCAAAGAAGATGTCAATTTTGGGACCGAGCTTATCAGTAATATTAATTGTATCGGCAGCAACGACTTTGATGTTTTCAGTCATTCCAAAACCATCCACATCTGTACTACTGAAGTAAACCGTAACTTTGCCTCGATTGCTTTCATATGAAACATCTTTCGGCACAACGAATTCAGATTTAAATTCTCCATTCCTAATCATGCTTCTGCCGCGAAATATTATTCCGCCTGAGAGTTCAATACCCCCAAAGAAAGCATTAAAATAAGGCCATTCTGGTATTTCCTGAAATCTTTTTGAATCGTATACGGTGATCAATGCTTCACCACTCAAACTCGTCAATACATTTCCAGTCGAATCCTTAATTACTCCTGCAAGAGAGGTATTTGAAAGAGACTTGATCTCAACAATTGCATTAGTCGATCTTGAATTAATTGAATCCACACCTGCAATGTGAATTGGAACATTCAAGAATATTGTCGGGTCACCAAAAAGATGATACTTCTGATCATTATCGTCTATTCGATTTTTCTTTGTGAGAAAATATGCCATCCCAATCGTTGGCTGAGTTGAATTTGAGTTACGCCAATTGAACATTTTCGTAAAAAGTTCTTCATTGAGTTCGGCATTTAAGTGAGACCACACTGCCCGTGCAGAGGTGAAAACACAAATCGCTCCGCCATCATCTTTTATAAGCAACAGCTCAGCAGAACTTTGACTTGCAGGATTATCGTACTCACCGAAATCACAAGTTGCCGCAGAGAGAAAGAACAATCGATTTTTGTTCTTGAACTGCGGGATCGAAATCGCTTTTTCAAATACGAATTCGTGTGTCCAAACTTCAGGATTGCCATGCCCGATAAAATTCAAAACTAAAGTCCCCTCATTCACGGCATTAGCTATCGCTTTATTCACATCCGGTTTTCTTCTGCCGCTTGCGGTCTCAACAGTCGGATATTGAATTAAATAAATCTTCTTCTTATCAAAATGCTTTGGAGCAGTTACCGTACCACGTGATAACCTTTCAGTTTGAGAAGTGTGCAGATCGCCATCATCTCCTTTTGTGGTTTTTCCATCATCTGCAACGTAGGTAATTAAATTTCTCCATTGACCGAAATCTTGTGTATTCTCATAGCTGATAATTTTATCGACCGCGGTTTTTGCTTCTTCAGTGGAACGGCATGTTATTCTCCCCATCACAAGATCGACATTCAAATCATTTCCAATTATCCTTGCATAAAAATCATCTGTCGGGTAACTATAAATTAGAAACAGACTTTCTTGTGTCTCATACGGCGGAATGAAATTTTTTCCATATGCTTCGATGTTTCGATAGTCATAGTCACCATCGCCAAACAGCAAAACATAAACAGGTTTGACTGTCCAATTCTGATAAGCGAATCTTAAGAAATCTCGAATGGCAGAGACATCTAAAATTCCTGAGCTAAACTCATTATAAATTTCTTCTAATCTTACGATTGTCGTTTTAATAGGATGTCTCTTTCGAGTTTCTTTGTAAGACTTCAACCTATCCGCTTGAGATTTAAATTCTAATGGAGTAATTATTATAAATTCAGCTCCCTCGGTTGAGCCGTGTAAATTTTGATTGCTGATTTTCACAACTTCTACCGGATTTGTGAAACCATTTTTTCCAACGGCATAATATCGAGATGGATTAGTTTCAGACTCATTAGCTTTGAAATTAAATTGCATTCCACTGACAGACCCGCCGCCGATGAATTTAACATCGCTGAAATCAGTCACATCAAATATGTTTATCTCACTGCTGCTGAAATTCCCGACGCGGTATTCATTAACAGCAGTTTTAAGAGGAGAAAAAAACATGATTTTGTCTGATTCTGCACTCAGAGATCTGGGGTAGTGAATTTCAAAATAATCAAGATACCCATTGGCGACTGGATCAGTAACATTGTAAGTTAATCGCAAAACACTTCGACTATCAGGAAGTGTTGAACTACGTGTAAAAGTCCGAGATGCTTTTTGAGCATAATATCCAATTCCATCATCGATGGAAATTGGATTTACCGGAATCGATCCAAGCAGAGAAGAATTTTCGTCAACTGAAAAAGTTACAATGGAGGGAGCACGTGATAGAACATTTATCTTATACGATATTGTTTGTTCAGGAATCAAGCCAGGTAATTTATTTGTGTAGACTCTATAATTAGTCCTATCATTAAATTCATCACCGAACCATTCTCTTCCGGTTTTTGAAACTTTCTTTTTGAATTCATGATTTAGTATGAATCCAGTAACTGAATTTACTACTTCAGTTGCCGGTTCGGTGGACGACGCTTTTAGAGAAATTCTTTTACCATTTGAACCACCCCAGCTAAGCCAATAATAATTGTTATCAGAATAACTGTGAAAGTAATGAGAGAAAGTTTTTAACGAACTATTATACTCCCAACTTTTTGTTCCTCTTCCATAAAACACAATTGCATCTGAGTTATCAAACTTACCATCATCCTCACCGATAACTTGTATCGCATTTTCAATTAGATCAGTTGTACGGGGCTGTTCCGGACGCTCATCAAGCATTCTTCCGCCATTATTGAAAATTTTTATAGTACGTGGATCTACTCCACCCAGTTCAATACCCTTTGCTTTCAAAAAGGCATTATCCATTTTGTAAATGCCTTCATCAGTGATCTTTATTCTATACCAGTTCCCACTGCTAAGAACACTATTTGTTACTTTCTTAAAGTTCTTAGTTCTTTTTTCAAAAGTCCAATTCCATGCAACATTTGAGTTCAATAGGTCATCCACCACGAATGTAGATTTTCCAGTCAAAGACAGATCTGAGCTCATAGGTCCATAGGTTACTTGTACAACAATCTTTTTGAAAATGCGAACAAGATTTTGTGATGTAATTTGCTGGTAAGGAAAAATTTTAATAGTTCCAATGATTTGATCTCTAAGAAATCCAACTTCTTCTAATTGAGCAATCGCCGGTGCATCGGTCAAATTCGGTTGAAACGACGCTGATGCAACTTCACTCTCGGTTAAGAAACCATTTTCATAAACTAAATAAGGTACAGTTTTAAGTTTAGTACCTTGAATATCTACAAACTCAGTTGAAATAATGGAAACAACATTACCGTAAAGCGACTGCAAACCTATATTTTGTGAACGGTAACGATAATCCAACGAACCGGCATTTCTAAAATCAGCGCTGGATGCTTTCCTAAATAAAGGAAGAATCTCATTTCGTTTACTCTCTAATTTAGTGATGTCTTCTATATACTGAGGAGTAAACTCAAAAGTTATCCCTCTTGCGGATGATAGCAGAACCTTAATATCATCAGCTGCATTGATAGTGCCGGCAAAGATGAGGATAACGTATAAGACTGGGAGAAAGATTACTTTTTTCATAATAAAAAACCGACTGTTCATAAATTCATGAACACCCGGTTCCCCTTTTTAATTTCTTTACAATACATTCTTATGTCAATTGATATATTTGTTTGAATTATATCGTAAAGAGATTAAATAGTCATTTTCCTTTTTTGTTCGGCACAAATATAAATACTTTTTTGAAGTTTTGTCAAGTTATTTAACATTGGATGCAAAAAATTGTTTCTTCATAATCTTAATAACTCTTTATTTTTCCTCATTGCATCGATACAAAATTGAATGTGATCATCGAGTTTAATCCCTATTTCATCAGCTCCAAGAATTATATCTTCCCGGCTTACGTTTCTTGCAAATGCTTTATCCTTCATTTTTTTAAGAACCGATTTTACCTCTACTTCCTCGACAGTTTTATTAGGTCTTACTAATGCGACAGCGGTAATGAAGCCCGCTAATTCATCACAAGCAAAAAGCGACTTTGCCAATAAAGTATCCCGCGGAACATCTGTATATGATGCATGACCAAGTATTGCACGCCGGATCTTTTCACTTACTCCCTTCTCGGCTAAAATCTCAGCCCCCTTCTTTGGATGTTCTGGAGCTGTTGGATACATTTCATAATCAAAGTCGTGCAGGATTGCAGTGACACTCCATTCTTCATTTTCCTCATTAAATTTTTCGGCATAAGCAAGCATACATACCTCAACAGCAAATGCGTGCTTTCTCAATGCATCACTTTTAGTGTATTCAAATAGGATATCGATTGCTTGCTCTCGATTCATTCCACTATTCCAAAATTTTTTTATCTTTATTTTATTTTCAATTATAAATTTTACATTATACAATCACAGATGGGCAAATATCATTTAGAAAACAAATCTCACACTTAGGTTTTTTGGCATTACAAACATGTCTTCCATGATTTGCGATTCTATGCGAAGTTTTCACCCAATCTTTCTTTGGGATAATTTTCGTCAGCTCATACTCAATTATTTCTGGATCATCAGTATCGACGAAGTGGAAAAGTTTTGAAAGTCGTTTGACATGCGTATCAACGGCAAAAGCAGGGGTGTTAAATGCATTACCAAGAACCACTGAAGCAGTTTTCCTTCCGACTCCAGGAAGTTTTGTTAATGATTCCATATCTGAAGGAACTTTGCCACCGTATTCATCTATCAATTCTTTACAGCAGGCTTTAATGCTTTTAGTTTTCTGTTTATAAAAACCAGTTGAAAAAATTTCTTTTTCCAAATCTTCCTTACTTATTTCGATAAAGTCATGAGGAGTCTTTAATTTTTTGAATAATTTCTCAGTTACGATGTTTACCCGTTCATCAGTACATTGAGCGGATAAAATCGTTGCAATCAGCAGTTCAAATGGATCGTTAAACTCCAGCTGGATTTCCGAGTCAGGATAATTCTTTTTCAATCGCCTTAGAATTTCAGCATTTCTTCGTCCGTCAAAATATCTTTCTTCATGTTTCATTATTAGATCTAAATCCGATTTTTGTTAATTCAATTCAAAATATTCAATTGGAAGTACTCATACAATACTTCAAATAAAAAAGTTATTATAACAAATTGATTATTCAATTGGGAAGGAAATGGTGAATGTCGAACCGACACCGACTTCACTAGCAGCTTTGATAGTTCCTGAGAGAGCTTCGACAAATTCTTTGCAAATTACAAGTCCTATCCCGGTTCCTTTTTCGTTATTAGTTCCTAGGGTTGACTCCATATCATCAACAGAAAAAATTCGGTTTAGCCGTTCTGATGCGATCCCAACACCATTATCCTGAATTGATATTTCAACCAAACGATCATATTTCGATAGTTTGATCGTAACTTTACTATTAGGATGACTGAATTTAATTGAATTTGAAATCAAATTTCTCAATATAGTATGAAGCATTTCCCTGTCCGATTTGAAATGGACAATTTGATCGGAAATAATCAGTATAGCTATATTCTTACTCTTCGCATACTGACTTTCGAAATCAATAACCGAACTGATAAGTTCGTATAAATCTACAGTCTCTTTTCGAACCGCAAGTTTTTTCACCTGGAGTCTTGACCAATGTAAAAGATTCTCAGTAACTTCCAATAACACCTTGGATGCTTTATAAACGATCCTGCTGTAATCCGAGATCTGCTGAGTTGTTAGACTATCAGTTTCTGAGATCAGAATTTCCGAATAATTAAGCAATGAATTAAAAGGTCCTTTGAGGTCATGGGCTATAACCGAAAACAATCTGTCCTTCATTCGAACATCTTCTTCAAGTGAAATATTTATTTGAGAAAGTTTCTGGTTAAGCCGCTCCAATTCATCTTTCTGCTGCAAAAGTTGTGAAGATACTTTTCTCTTGAAGTAATAATAGCGCAATAGGCCAAGTACAAACAATACCATGATCAGCAAAGTGACTGCAAGCCAATTGCGAAATATCTTTTCTTTTTCTATTTCAGCTTCTTTAAGTTTGTTATCCTCTCGTAACTTATAAAGCTCTGACTCTCTCTTATTTTCTTGATATTTTAATTCCCATTCGCTCACATTAGTGCTTAGCTGTTCAAGTCGTAAGTTATTCAAAGCCTGCATATAATTCTCATAGTATTCTAATGCTTTTGCATGCTCGCCAACCTTTTTCATTATTCTTGAATAAAGAAAGCTGCCATCTATAATTAAGTCAATAAAATTTTCTTGATAAGCGATTTCAAGTGCATTATCTAAATTTTTTCTTGCAGTAGTCAAATCCTCCTGCTCATAATTTATCTTAGCAAAAGAATAGTAAGTAGTTGCGAGCGAAAATTTATCATTTGCTTTCCGTGCAGTATCTAAGGCGGCATAGAATATTTCTTTTGCTTTACTGAAATTTCCCAAACCTGCATATGCCTCACCTAAATAGATCATTGAATAGGCGACTGAATTCAGTTCATATGCTTCGTGATAATGTGTAATTGCTTCCAGGCTCGCTTGTATTGACTTCTGAAATTCCTTCCGCTGAAGATATAAAATGCTTAGTAGATGATTAGAATATGCAACACCGAAAGTATATCCCAATTCTTTTGAGGCCTTCAGCGATTTCTCGAATCCAGATTGTGCCTTATCGAAGTGGTTTAATTTGAGATATATATAACCAATATTGTTGCTTGTCACTACTATTCCAGTACTGTCTCCAATGCGTTCACGAATCGATAGCGATTCGGTATAATGTTCCAATGCTTTTTGGTAATTGCCCAACCGCCAATGAACTACCCCAATATTATTAGCAGACATTGCTATACTTGACTGAATATTGAGTTCTTTTCGTATCTCATAAGCTCTGTAATGATACTTCAGAGCTTCAGAATTTTGACCTTTTCTCCAAAAGAGCATACCGAGACTTGAATTAGAAAGGGCTTCATTTTTTCTATCATCGACTGCTTTGAACAGCATCAGAGCTTTTTCAAAAATTAATATTGCACTGTCGATCCTTCCACTTTTTTCATATGTATCTCCGAGATTGTCATACAAAGCCGCCATCTTTGCAGAATCATTCAGAGATTTGAAAATTTGAAATGAAATTTTTTGGTTCTGTTCTGCTTTATCATATATCTTTAATCGGTAATAAGCCTTCCCAATCAATTGATTGGATGAAGCAATCGACGACCGAGAATCTAATTTTAATGATAATTCCAGAGCTTCATTACCCAATTTTAATGCTTCATTTGGCTGTGGTTTGACTATTAATTCACCAAGTTCGATAAGCAGCTCAATGCGTTCTTTTCCAGTTGATTTTTCTAAAAGGTTTTTAAGACTATCAATCTGACTTGAATATGAGATATTAAAAAAAAGAGATATGAATAAAAGTTGTATAATAAATTTATTGATAGTATTCATTGGTTGAAAAAATAAAAAAAATTCAAAAACATTCCCGAAGGCGCTCTATTTCATTTATAACTTTTTTCATGGGAATTTTCCTTGTTCATATTAAGAAAAGACTATCTAACATTCAAATGAAATCTCTAAAAATAAAAGTTAGATGCAAACAATAATTAACAACTTAATTTATTAAGAAGTAAATTTTCATTTATCTGCTTCCTTGTGTGAATTTAACAGCTCATAAATTAGCGTGTTCTTCAACGACTTTGAAGGCTTAAAGCCGAACTTCTCTAATAGTTTAATCGATTTAATATTATCAAATGCTACTTCGGCCTCGAGAATACTCAGTCCTAAATTCTTAAATCCAAACTCAATCACTTTGGGAATCACTTCTTGCATGATACCCTTGCCTTGTTGAGTTGTAAGCAGTTCAAAACCAATTTCTGCTTTTGAGTGTTCAATTGAGATTTTCCAGAGACAGATCGTACCGAGTAATTTATCTTCTCCCTTCCGAGTTATTCCCCAATAAGTCAGTTCGTTCTCTGAGATACTTGAATTAATCTTTTTTATGAACTCTCTGGCATCATTAACAGATTGAGCTCTTGGTCTATTTAGATATTTCGCAATATTCTTATCAGCTCGGAGTGCGAATATTTCATTGTCATCCTCTCTTACAACTTGACGTAAGCAAAACCTTTGAGATGTCAACTCGGGAAAAGACGAGAAATTGGGTCGATTCATAGTTTAATTTATGAAAGAATTAAATTTAATAAAACACAATGTAGTTTCACGAATCTCGATGCGAAGCACAAAACGTCATTATCAAAGATATAAAATCATACATATTTGCATTCGCGTTACGGCTTATCCAGTCTACAAAGAATTTGAGAGAGTGTTAGAAAAAAATCAATTTTGTATAAGCGTTGAAAAATCAATTGAAGAAATAAAGCAATACTCCAACTACAAATACGCTTCCCAAATCAAAGCACATTAAAACTAAACTCCTACGGTTAAATGATACTCAAAAGCAGATAATGAAAATAATTTAATTGTTGGGTGCTGCAATGCACAAAACAGGAGAGAGATTTATGAGTCGAATCATGCCTATCGGCAGACAAGTCTAATAAGGTATCTTAAAATGGAAGATGCTTCGAATTTCTTCTAAAATGTAAGACGAATTTATATCCATTAGCTAACGGATGACCTTTTTAGAGCAGGCTCATTTATTTTTATGGGTGGATCATTTTTCAGCGGGATTTTTCATGAAGCAATAAATTATCAATTTAGTCTGCGAGTTAATTTATCCCTCACAAATAACAGCTTCATACTCTTGCAGAAGTCTATGCACAGGATGATGCAAAAAAAATTGTTGAGGAATTTATCGCAGCCTGGAATAAGGTGATGAATCTTGACCGGTTTGATTTGAAGTAAACGACCCGCTAGTCATTCTGATTCCGATTTATCGATTATGGGTTTGGTAATATGTCCATTTGCGGTTTGTGGGGAGGGGCACCACTATCTTTCGTTACAAATCTTAGTGCAGTGCAGAACCAACCAAGTTACCACTACGCCCGCCATTGGTTACATTGTGTTTGGCAATTTTCAATTTTTTATTCTTTTGTAATTCATTTACTATTAAGTTTGGTATGTTATTCAGACAGACATTGTTAATATCAATAGTAAAATCTGCTCGGCTATAAGAATCTTTAAAATAGTTATAATCTGCTTTGATCTCTTTTAAATATCTTCTTTTCCTTGTTTTATCCATTATTACCGTAATAGGATTTGAGTCTTTGTCATAAAATGTTAATCTGCCTAATACATTCTCAAACGAATCCTTTATATAGATTGAATACAAGTCATTAGCAGCTTTGTGTTTTTTGTATACCTGAAGATACGAAAATTTTAATCCTGATGGTGTCCCTGAAATTACGGAATCAGTGTCTTTGGAAAACAGACTGTCTAAAACTATGCTTGCTTTTTCTCTGTACTCATTCATTGAAAAACATTCATCTTGAATCCTTTCTATGGATTTTTTGTAATAATTTTGGATCTCAATATCCAAGTCGTAGAATTTGAGACCAATTTTATCAGCTAATAATCTTCCAATTGTTGTTTTTCCAACACAACTAATCCCAATCAGATATAAAATCATTGGCAACTGTTAAAATTAAAAATCATATTTACGTTTTTCCATCGGAATAGATTTTACTTTTGCGATATTTTTCAATATTGTTTTTAATGTAGAATCTAATCTTTCTTTATCTGGGGGAGTTCCACAAAATAAGTCATCCAATTCATTGTCATCGGCTTCCATTATTTTCCGAGTTAGTTTTTCAGCTTTCTCAATGTATTCAGTCTCATTTTTACGGTCATAAGATAGAAAGCCGTAACGCAAAGTTAAATCGTGAGTCAATTGTTCGGCTTGGATTAAAATACCATCGTATGCTTCTGTTGATAAATCGCTTGTATCCATATGTAAGGTGTCTGTTTTGCTTGCTGTTAACGTTCTCGGGCATTACGCCTGGCGGCAGGCAGGTTCGAGCGGGTTTTGAAGCACAAAACTCTCAATAAGCACTGAACCTGAATAGAAGAATTACTTTTCAATTTTCCACTGCACCCGTCATTACGCAAAACCCGTGTTAGCGGTTCGTTGTTTTTTCATTCTATAATTAATTTACCATCTTCTGTTAAAATCAATTTTTCATTTTTTTCAACTTCAAGAGTAATCTCTGGCGTGTCGTCCGTTCCAATTATATTTCTGTAAATTTTATATGTATAGATACCGTTTGTAAAAGTAATAACATGGTTACCACCACTCCCTTGAAACTCTAATTCTCCGTTGTTTATAATTAAGTCAGGTTTTGACGATTCTTTTTCGCCAATTTTCCAAGAAGCATATCTGTATTTGTAGTCTGATAATTTATCTATTCGGATAAGATAATTTTTGGTGATTATTTTATATGTTGGACTTTGAAAAGTTTTTAACGAGTTGTGCAGTTTTTCTCTTTCCTTTTCAATTAATGCTTGAATTTGATTTTTTTCAAACTCACTTTGATAGTTCACTGCTATTATTTTTCCTTCGTAGCTATCTATCCAAACAGCACCATTGTCTAACATAATACCTCTCCAACCAATTTCAGACCATTGTTCCACTTTTGAATTTGAAATCTTGTCTGTAAGTGATTTGTCAAATATTTCATTGAATCTCATCTTTAATTCTTTTCCGTTTTTTACACTTGGTATCGGATACTCTCTCGTTAACGGATAATTAACTACTTTAGAAATGCTGTCAATGTTGCCCTCCTTGAATAATGTTATTACGTTCTTGATAAATGTCATTTTGTTGTCGTCAAATTCTTCAATGTCGTCAAACATTTCTTGTTTTAGTTTTTGGTCATCTGTTGTGTCAACCAATTTTTCATCTGTTGTTGATGTATTTTTATTGTCGGTTTGGTTGCACCCGAAAAGAAAAAGTCCAATTACAATTAATGTCAGTTTAAAATGTTTCATTTCTATTTATGTTCATTGCCTGCTGTGGCTTACAACAATGCCGCTAACGGTCAGGGACTAACGGACTATTTTTTTGCGGGGGTTCATTGCTCGTCAGTGTCGCATTGCACGAAAGTAAATTTTTTGCTCTCATTTTCATCTTGCTTATCAACCCTGCCAAAAAATATTTTCGTTTAATCTTTTTGTTAGTTGCAGTTTTACTTTTCATAGTCGTATAATCAGTCCACGATTTATTTCTTTTGGAAGTTCGGACTTCTCAATTATCTCTCCCGTTTCTTTGTCAACGATTGACGTAGGTTTGGAGTGCGCCTTCAAATATTTTTCTCGTTCCTTTTTCTTTTCCGTCAACTCTTTGATTTTATCGTCAAGTTCTTTCCAAAGTTTGTCTAAGGAAAAATCCCAGACAGTTCTTGTTGAAATTGCAACTGTCGCATTTGAATATGAGGAGGTTTTTCTATTGGTATTCTCTTGCTTATTTGTCTGCGCAACTTGGACGCTTGCTTGAACGAGGGTGTATTTCTTGATTTTGTCAATGAGCGTTTTCAAATATGTTTCATACCGTTTAAGTTCAATGTAAACTGTTAGCAAGTCGTATTTCTTGCTGTCAATATAACTACTTGACCGTTTTCATTGGCGATGCGAACAACTTCTTGCTTGTCAATCTTGCGGTCTATGTCGCCAAGTTTTAGAATTAAGTTTGCCATAGTGAAGTATTTTTAGTTAGTTATTTTGTCGTATGCGTGACAAATAAATTCATCTGAATTTCTCTGGTCAAGCCGTGTTAAGTTACAAAGTATTTCTTCTTCACCTTGCTCGTCATTCTTCTTGCAACTTAGACAAAGTTGGGGTTTCGGAATTAAGTCAGGGTTAAGTTCGTTTCCGCTATCGTCAAAGTAGCCGAAAATTTTATCCATTTGATGTCACTTTATTTTTGGTTAATACTTGCTGACACTTTGAATTTGTGATGCCGTTTGTTCGCAGCACAAAAATTGTCGCTAACGTGTGCGGCAACAACGCCTGCCGAAGGCGACCCTTCGGGAGTTGCTTTTGCCGCTACAAAAAGATGCGGCGGAAGCCGTTATCATCAACTCATTTCCTGCAGCTTAAGCTGCAAACTCCCGACAAGTCAGGACGGTAAAAAACATTGAGCAACTTTTTAGTTCTCATCAAATGTGGGGGCGTAGTTGTTAGGCGTTTTAGGCGCATTGCCCTCACCTGAGAATACTATAACGAATTCTTGATAAGTCTTCATCCGCAATCGGTTTTCGAAATACAAACAAGTGTTCGTGCATTATGAGATAGAACTTAAAACTCTTCGCCTTAGCTTTCCAGCGTTGAGCATATTTTGTATTGTGCTGAGTCTTAATAATTTCCTCTTTCAATGCAAAGCCATTCCGGAGGCAACGTTCGAGAACGATTTATCAATACTAAACCTTCTGTTGCGAATTATTGATAGCCTGGAATAGTAGAACAGCGTTTTTATATGACCCAAAAACTGCTCTAATTTTTGGGCCCCAATCAGAATATTGTAGCCACGCATCTTCATTTTCACAAAAGAATTCTGTAAACGACTCAAGATCCTTGATCTGATCAAATTCCTTCTTCCAATTCTTCTTTTTAAGTAATGTTCGCATTTAACTTGTACTCCTAATATCTTTAGTTAAATCTTTAAACAATTTGTTCTATCTCCCAGAAAGCCTGTGGATAGTGCCTCAAGAACTCATCGATATTCCATGATATGTCTGCACTATCAATACCGCAGTCGTATAACTTACGTCCACCGAATCTAAGAAAATGAGTAGCATTGAATATACCGTTGTTGAGGGAAGCTTCTATGGTACGATTTTGCAAGTTTATCATTATTTCTAGTAATTCTTTTGTATTTACTTTTTTCATAAAATGCCCTTGTAGCAAGATGGTTAGATACGTTCTTGCAACAAACTAATTTCAATGGTCTTTGAGTGTAGTGCTGAAAGTGTTTCATAATCTATAAATCTGACCCGTTCCGATATAGGTTTGAATGCGTTGTTGGATAATTTGGAGTGATATTCTTTCTTTCTGTTTTTGTCGGCAACAATTCTGAAGTGCACGTTGAGGTCTTGAAGTTCGATAAATTTAAGAAGCGAATTATTAATATCGGAGGAATGTTCAACTTCGAAGAATGAATCCGGCATTTTTCTCTCATTGAACCACACAACATCAATTGTCTGAACTCGCTTAACAAGGTGATCATAGCTGAAAGGATAAATTTTATGAACCGTAACATATTCGGAAAGAGGCTTCGTTAAAAATGTTTTATTTTTGTCTTGGCTCGGTACAAAAGTATTGAACTTTCTCAAATTCCCAATTTCAACCAAGAGACCTTGGTAATATGAATGTGCATATTCAGATCTCTTCGATTCTCTTACTACTGGAACAATTGATTCTGGCAACTTCTGCTTGAATTCTTTAAGCGCCCATAATCCAGGGCGTATTTTAAAGAAGAATCTCGGGTCCTGAACAATTCGCCTTATTGAGGCAAAGGGTGTTTTTGT
>VGVX01000011.1 GCA_016873845.1 Ignavibacteria bacterium | reverse complement strand
CAGTCTACGATATGAACACAAACAAACTAAAAATGCTAAACCTGTTTGGAAACGGATTAATAGGACGAATAAACGTTTACCATGATGAGCTGCCAGAGTCTATGCAGCCGGTAGTAACTTATTCAAGTTTATACTACATAAAAGACCATTTAGGAAGTATAAGAATAACTGTAGATAAATTAGGAAATGTAAGAAACGCACAGGATTACTATCCTTACGGCGAAATAATGCAAAACTTTGAATACGGAGCTATAAACGAAAAATACAAATTCACAGAAAAGGAACGTGACACAGAAACTGGTTATGATTATTTTAAAGCACGCTACTATGACAGCGAACTTGAAAAGTGGTTACAAGTTGACCCGTTGAGTGAGAAGTATTGGGGGTGGAGTCCGTATAATTATTCATTTAATAATCCGTTAAGATATTTTGATCCAGATGGTAAATGGCCGGAGAAAATTCATAATAAAATTTTATATGAAGCATTTAAGGATATTTTAACGTCAAGAGAAATTATTATACTACAACAAGCAAGTAAATTTGTTGATGAAGACCAAAGCAGTATTGGACAATTCAAGCATGCTATGAGAGAAAAAGGAGAAACCGTTGAGGTAGCAAGAAATAGGATGTATGAATATATAAATATTAAAAGACAGGAGTTTATTGAGGGTAAAGGAGATGCTGCATTGTTTTCACTTGGCGAAGCATTACATCCTATCATGGATATTACTTCACCGTCACACGAAGGATTTCAACAATGGGATGAAAATTTCTTTTTCCCACCAAAAGAATTTAATTTTTTAACGCTTCTTAAAGCGGGTGTTCATATAATAAGAGAATTTAAAATAAACGATGAAAGATTTGATTTAACTGTTCGATTGCTCAGGGATTTCTACAAAACTTCAATTGAGCTAAAAGGCGAGAAATGATGTCTCCTCGTACATTTATCAAAGTTATGTTAGAGACCCTTGTTTTAGCTTTACCATTTTGGCTTTTAATTGTAATTGTAATTTATATTTTACCTACTTCTACAATAGAAGAAATAACGAGATTTATTTTATTACCAGGAATTATCCTAAGACTAATTTTTAATCCCACATGGGATGCTATGCATAATACTCCAGACTATGTTTATTTAATTTTAAATTTTATTTTTTATTACGTGTTTTTCTTAATTATTAAATTATATAAGAGAAGACACTGAACTAAAATTAATTATACAATCATTTTAATATCTTATGCGCGGTACTGATTTGACAGAAAACAAATGTTAAATTTACTTGGACTTGGACTTATTGGAAGGGTGAAATTCTATTGGGATGATTTACCTGAAAGACCATTCTTCACTTATTCAAGTTTATACTACATAAAAGACCATTTAGGAAGTATAAGAATAACTGTAGATAAATTAGGAAATGTAAGAAACGCACAGGATTACTATCCTTACGGCGAAATAATGCAAAACTTTGAATACGGAGCTATAAACGAAAAATACAAATTCACAGAAAAGGAACGTGATATCGAAACCAGTTATTTGCTGTCACCGACCGGTCGGTGACAGCAAATAATAAAAAAGTACTTAATGAAGATTAATTGCACTCCCGCCGATAAATTCTCTCAAAACAGAATCGCCCGGTACAGGTGAATCGTCTTCCACCGGTTCAATAGCATCCAAAAATCCACGCACTCTTGATGCACGAGTATATGCATCAATTCTTAAAGGGTCGTCCTTATACTTTTTCTCCCACTCAATAAAACTTGCAAGAAGCTTTGGACGGTAAAGCGGAATTTCATACGAAAGCGATGTGTTTAGAATATAATCCGCCGAATTGCAGTACGGGAGAATATTTCTTTTTTCAGATGAACGAACATAATGCCAATGGAGTAAAGTCTGCTCAGGTTTGTATGCACGATGCACTGAGTCGCGAAGCATTCTGCGAATTAACCGAATGTCCGTCCATTGAATATATTCTCCTTCCGGAGTTTTCATTTGAAGAAGCGGTTCGAGATAAAGCTTGAACTTTTGTGAAGCCGGTATCTCCCGGCTGAAATCCGGAAATAATCCGTGAAGACTGTCGATGAGTAGTACTTCGCCTTCGTGAAGCTGGATTTTTGTTCTGTCTGAATATCTTTTTCCTTCCTTGAAATCGTAATATGGAATTTTGATCTCTTTGCCTTCGGCTAAAAGTTTCAGATGTTCATTTATCATCTCAAGGTCTAAAGCTTGGGGCGTTTCGAAATCATAATCGCCGAATTCATCTTTTGGATGAAGCTCTAAATCGAAAAAGTAATTATCTACAATTAAAGGAACGAACTTCATTCCCAGCTTTTTCAATCTTTGCTCGAGTTTGTAAGTTGTAGTCGTTTTTCCCGATGAGGATGGACCGCTGACCATTACCATTTTTAATTCATCCGCCCTTTCACGAATTAGATCCGAAGCAGTATCGAGCTGCGTTTCGTAAAGTGTTTCGCATTCATGAACAATGTGAGGGAATTCGCCGTTTCTTATTCTTTCGTTTGTCGACTCGATTGTGTGCAGATTATGTTTAACTGCCCAATCAAGCGAGCGCCAGACTTTTGCCCATGGAATTACTTCCGATGGTTTTGAATAATGCCGTGAATCTTCCCTTCTGCAGCGTGCAGCTTCTTCCCTGTATAAAATGAATTCCTTTGCGACTTTCGCATGACCGTTTTCAATTAGTACTTTTTCAATTATATCTTGAATTTCTTCTACGTGAGGTTTGTAGTTTTCTTCAAATGATTCATTCATCAATTGCACGACTTTTTGAGCAAGTTCGGCTGCTTTGTCTTTGTCACGCCCGCCGACCGAAACTGCCGCTCTGTAAATGACATTTGCTATTCTTTCTTCATTAAAAGGAACTATTGCCCCGCTTCTCTTAATTACGAACTTAAATTTACTCAAAACTTTTCTTTCTATTATTCAAATTTGTGTGGACAAATTTAGTTTAGGGCGTTTTATAAATCAAATTATTCTGTGACTCATTAAATATTAATTACTTTTCTTAGTCTCCGTCTCAGCCTAAGCCTCAGCCTCATCTCCACATCGCACATTCAAGACATAGACTTCAACCCAACAATTTTCTTCAGCATCCAAAATATCACCGCCGCACCGATCACAAAGGTTAAGAGAAATGGGATCATTGAACTCCACTGCGTTACAACCAGTTCACGATTCAAATCGACGATTTTAGCAATTGAAAAATCCTGCACCCATTGTCGGCTCAATACGTTAAAAGTTAGCACCAAAAATTGAAAACCGCCAAGAAGCCAAGCAGTAGCTTTTGTGAAATTTTGCTTTTTGATTATCATTATAACAAGCGGTACGATTGCTGATAAGCCTGTGATAACAAAAAGTCCATGCACAATCGGATCGGTTTTAATTGCATCCAATAAATCTCGTGAAAATGTTCCAAAGATGTACCAAGCTGACGTGGTTCCTGCCCAAATCAATCCCACGAGATAGAGCTTTAGAGAAAATTTTCTAACGGTGTTTCTATAATTATCAGTTTCATTCTTCGCGAAAAACACCGAATCGATAATTAAATAAACAGCCGTTGTCATAACTGATAAGCCGATCATAAAAAGCCAGCGGGGAAGCAGCGAGGCATCTTGCAGATTCAAAGCAAAACCTGTCACGGCACCGGCGACATTTGTCTGTTCATAAATTCTAAGCCATTCATCTTTATTTACCAAAAGAGAAAAATTATTAGCAAAGAGAAATCCGATCAGAATAAAAAATACTGCACTGATCCAAACCGAAATTTTTCCAATCTTTGTGATATTATTATTCTTCACTTGAGTTGTGTAGATATAGACTCCATAATAAGCAAACATCAAAAGCACAATCACACTCAGCCAGGGCCAGGCGATCAAGATTCCGGTCGGATAGTAAAGCGAGTAGTGAAGCGTTTGAATAAACAGTAAAGGCACAATTCCGAAATTAATTCCAAGGGCTACAATGATAGGCATGTACATGACCATTCGTTCACCTATTCGTCTTGTATCCCCTTCAGCGGTGAGTGAGAGTATCGCGGCTAACGGCATGCCTGCATACCACAGATTCATCATGCAAAGATGGAGAACAAATCCGAGCACTTTGAATAACTTCAAGAACCAAATTGGTGCGGGTAATCCCATTTCATTTATCGGAGCTAAAAACTCATTCATGGTTTCCTCCCTCAGTTTTTGTTTGAGCAGAATTATTTTCTTTATCTAAAATCGGATGCGGCATTTGGATGCTTTGGATATAACTTGTGAGTAGTTCTGCTTCGATTTTATTCCCAGACCAAGGCGGCATGAAATAATGAATTCGCTCCATATCAATTATCGTTGTTTCGATGTGCTCTTTTTTCCATCCGCGCGTGATGCTTTGAATTCCCGAAAGCCCCTTTACCGCATGACAATCGTTACAGTGATACATAAACAATGTTTCGCCAAGTTTGACTTTATCATTCTTTGAAAGATCGTTTACCTTTTGATAGTCAATCATGTTGTTTTGATCCGCAAGCTGAGGATATTTTTTTAAAACGTACGGACGCGTCCAAGCTCCAAAATTCAAAAATCCGATCTGCTCTGCTTTTGCGACTTCACTTTTGTAGATCTGATGTCCATAAACATAATCATAAACAATATAAGGTTTGCGGACTGCTTCGCGGATGAACTCGCTCGATCCGACAGCAATCAATCCAAAAATAAAAAGCAGAATTGCATATCCGAGCGAGAGTAATCCCTTCCCTTTTAACGAACCTAAATAAAAGAAAAAGAAAACAACCGCTGTTGCCGCGAAAACCAATCCCATTAAAATATTTAACGATGCGGCACCCTCAAGTGCGGCTTTGCTGCTTTCAGGGAGATAAATGAACCATAGAATACCGCCGATCAATGTGAATGCGGCGCCAAATATTGCCCACTTAGCAATTCGTCTTTCGATTCTTCTCAGAAATTCTGGATCTTTTACTGTTATTGAAGCGTGAAGGAAAAAATAAAGTCCCGCAAGTAAAATTGATCCACCGGTTCGTGAGAAAATTTGTGGAATCGTCTGAGGATTAAAGAACGCTGTCCAAAATTCTTTATCTTGAATGAAGTTTCCTGGATGAAGCATAAATGAAGTTATACCAGTTATTAAAACTAAACTCATCCAGGCAGAAACTCCGTAAATCCATCCAATGATAGTATGAGTTTTCGGATCAAGTTTTCCCCAGTAATAATAAAAAATAAATGCAGCGATAATTTCGATTATAAAGAACACCCACTCCATTGCCCAGCCGAAAACAAATATGTGGATAAGTGCTTCGGTTGCTAATGGTGAGGCAAGACTTATAGTCCACCAAATTCCGACTCCTGTGATCGCACCGAAAACTACCGTAAGCCAAATAAAAAATTTCAGATGTGAACGTAAATAATCTAGAGTGTCTTCGCGAAGATTGCGATACGCTCTACCCGTCTCATAGGCGAGGATCATTCCTCCTCCGACAGCATACATTGCCACGTAAACATGGATTGTTGCGATTATCGCGATAAGCATCGGGGCGGTGATCACATCAACATACCACCATGGATAGTGCATTTTTCCTCCATTTTGAATATTTCTTTCAACAAACTTAAGCTAATTATCGCAAAAATTCTTGGTGAATTTGATTAATGAATTTCTTAAAATACGATTGAGGGATGTATAGAAATTGTTAAAAATTATTCTTACACGGGGAATTCAGATTTATAATTATTCTCAAAACAAATTGGAGGATTAAATGCCGCACAGAAGATTCATGACTCTTGAACGCCATATTATCGAAAGTGAAAGAAGACATCCACAGGCGACTGGAGAACTTTCAGCATTGCTCTCTGACCTTGCATTAGCTGCAAAAATTGTTTCTCTTGAAGTTAACAAAGCAGGTTTAGTAGATATTCTCGGATTTACTGGCGATACGAATATTCATGGCGAGCGAGTAAAGAAGCTCGACATTTTTGCACATGAAATTCTAATTCGCGCAATGGACCATGGCGGGCATCTTTGTGTAATGGCTTCGGAAGAAGAAGAACAGCTAATTCATATTCCGGCTCACAAGAGAATTGGAAAGTATGTTTTGCTGTTCGATCCACTCGATGGCTCTTCAAACATTGATGTGAATGTATCAATCGGAACAATTTTTTCTATTTATAAAAGGAAATCCTCGGGAGATGGAGCTGGCAGGCTTGAGGATTGTCTGCAAAAAGGATCCGAACAAGTTGCCGCAGGTTACATTGTTTACGGTTCGAGTACGATTTTAGTTTACACAACCGGAAATGGAGTCTATGGTTTTACGCTCGATCCATCGGTCGGTGAATTTCTTCTTTCACACGATAATATTCGAATTCCAACTAAGGGAAAAATTTATTCGACCAACGAAGGAAATTATCTCTATTGGGAAGAGGGATTGAAAAAATACATTAAGTATTTACAACAGCATGACAAAGAAACAGGGCGTCCATACACTGGAAGGTATATCGGCTCTTTCGTTGCAGATTTCCATCGAAACTTAATCTATGGCGGAATATTTATTTATCCGAAGGATAATAGAAATCCAAGCGGCAAGCTCAGATTGATGTATGAATGCAATCCTCTCGCATTTATTTGTGAGCAAGCCGGCGGTAAAGCATCTGATGGACATACACGAATGCTCGATATTCAACCTAAAGAATTGCATCAAAGAATTCCTCTTTTTATTGGAAGTCTGCACGATGTGAGAATTGCCGAAGAATTCGTTCAGGGTCAAAGAGACTTAGACACTAAGTAAAAAGGATTAATGCACATATTTGATTCTTGCCCGATTTGCTATTGCAATAAACTTTCTGACTTTAAGGAATTCGGTCGGACAAAATTGGTGAAATGCAGAAGCTGTAAAATTATTTTTCAAAATCCCCAGCCAAATACCGCAGAAATTAAAAACTTTTATGATGAACTTTATCTTCAAAGCATTTCGCGCAATGACGTATTTTTAAAATACCCACAAGTTAAAGCTGCGGCTGAATTTCATCTCCAAAGAATTGAACAACGATTTGGAAAGATCAATTCGATCCTCGAAATCGGCTGCGGTAATGGAGAGTTTTTAGCTGCTTTAAGAGATTTGGGTTATTCGGTAGATGGAATTGAAATTTCTTCTGACGGCTGCAAATACGCAAAATCACATTTCGATTTAAATCTCTTCAATGGTAAAATTGAGCAATTCAAAACCAATAAAGAATTTGATTTAATAATATTCAATCATTCACTTGAGCATTTTCCAGATCCAAAATTTGCGATACAAAAAAGTTGTGAACTGCTTAAGAAAAATGGAATTGTTTGGATCGTCCTTCCAAACATTTTAAGTACAGATAGATTTGTCCATGGCGACAGATGGGATGGCTGGCACTTGCCTTATCACCTATTTCACTTCTCGCCAAATTCGTTAAAGTTCCTGCTCAAACAAGCAAAATTTTCAAGAGTTGAGCTTGTAAAAACATTTCTGAATCCGGTTCAAATCTTCAAATTCTTTATATCGGGCGAAACAGATTACGAGAGAAAAAATATCAATCAAGTGAATACTTGCTGCACAGCCTGTCGAAATTCGGAAATCAATTTTATAAAAAGAATTATACGAAAACCAATTACATTTTTTTTCTCTGGACAAAACATGACAGGATTTGCTGTAAAATAATTATTTACTGGTATGAACAAACATTTCCCAAATCTTTTCGCTGTTCTCCAAGCTCTTCTTGTAACTTTTTTATGGTCCACCTCATTCATAATAATCAAATGGGGATTGGCGGAAATTCCGCCGGTTACATTTGCGGGCTACAGATACTTTCTCGCGTTTATAATTTTCGCACCGTTTGTTTTTAAACAAAACTATAGAACTGAGTTGTTCAAACTAAACAGAACACAAATTAAAAAGTTAGTCCTGCTTGGAATAGTTTTTTATTTTTTCACTCAAGGAACACTATTTCTGGGTTTATCTTTGCTGCCAGCCGTAACGGTTAGCTTAATGTTAAACTTTACGCCGTTAGTCGTTGCTACTTTAGGAATTTTCTTTTTAAAAGAGATACCCTCCAAACTCCAGTGGATTGGTGCGGTACTTTTTGTGTTTGGTATCTTAGTTTACTTTTATCCAATTGGATTTTCAGGAAGTGAATGGATTGGAATATTAGTAATGATTATTGGAGTTATGGCAAATTCTGGATCTGCTATATTGGGAAGAGATATTAACCGCAATAGAGATATTAGTCCATTGGTTGTAACATTTGTAAGTATGGGGATCGGTGCAATACTATTGTTGATCGTCGGTTTATCGATTGAGGGATTTTCATCTCTCAGCCTGCAAAACTTTCTTTTCCTGCTCTGGTTAGCTGCCATCAATACTGCTTTCGCATTTACACTTTGGAATTTAACTCTTCGGACGCTCACAGCGATGGAATCGAGCATTATAAATGGAACTATGCTTATTCAAATTGCAATTCTTGCCTGGTTTTTTATCGATGAGAAAATCACTATGCAGGAAGGAATTGGGATGGTAATTGCTGCGATTGGAGCTGTTCTGGTACAACTAAGAAGGAATAAAAATACTAAGCACTAACAGTTATCATGAATTAAAATGCCACTAAGGCACAAAGACACTAAGAAGTAACTGAATAAGTTCTGTGCGAGACTTTGAAGCTTGGCACCTTTGCGTAAATCAGAATTTGATTCGATTAATTAAAATTCCAATTAGACATCCAGCCAATAAGTAAATTTTATCATTAGAATATTGTTTGCTTCCGCATTCCAAAGATTCTTAAAATCTCTTCCGGCTGAAAAGCGTCCCGGATCATCGAAGTTGGTTTTATCATGAGTCCATACAAAATAAAATGCAGAACCCGGCGAGAATTCCCATCTCAAAACTAAATTTGCTCGGAGGGATTTGTAATTAAAATCTGGATTCTGAAAACTAAAACTCACAGCCGGCCCAATGCCATCCGGATCGACAGTATATTCTTCTGAATTGGAATCGTATTTAATGGTTGAGCCGTTTTCTCCGAAGTAATTAAAATCATATGTGCGCGGTTTTGCGAGCTCCTTAAAGTTTTCATAATTACCGACGGAAATAAGGGGCTGCAAATATAATTGAAGACTAAGCTTTGGTGTAAACGTCCAATTCAATCTGATATTTGATGAAATTGTTGTTTGTTTCATCTCACCGAAAACATAACGATTACCATAAGTCTCGTCAGCATATTTGTCCTCGAATCTTCCGGCCCATTGAGCAGTTTCAAAATTCTTATTTAGCGATGGCCCAAATGAAATAATTAATTTTGATGACGGTTTCCAATTAAAATCAAGATTAATTCCGAATCCATTATCGCCTGCATTATTTTCAAAATACTCACCACCGAAGAAAGCAGTTAATTTTTTCCGTCCGTCAGTATATCCATGAAGATTGAGGAAGAGTGAATTCGGTCGTTTTGTAATCGGACCGCCTCTTGTCAAATCGGTTGAATATGCCGAAAAATTATATCCAACATTGTATCCTAATCCCCAATAATTCAGAAATTGAATATTTCCAAAATTGAATATTCCCTGTCCAATTACATCACCATCAAAATTATAATTTCTAAAGTAAGCAAGGACAGCTGACTTACTTCTTGAAAAATCGTCTGGCTCATACCAACGATATCCACCTACGACATGAGCATTTATTACATCCGCTCGTGATTGAAAGCCGAGATCGTTCGATTCAAATCCTGGTGAGAGAATTCCAACAGCTGAGTTAAAAATTATATTTCCTTTCTGTTTATTCACTGCAACTCTACCGACATATCCGGATAATGAAGTCAAATTGCTATCTATTTTTAAAAATGCTGCATCCGGCCTTTGTAAATATCTCCTTGAAGATCGTTGTAATCTGACAAGATAATTTTCTGAGCCGTGTGAATACGATCCAGCTAAATAACTTGTTACCACATAAGTTTGACTTGAATCGAGTGAAGTCCATCCATCAATTCCAAGAGTAAATGCTTTATCACTTAATCTATCTTTGAGCGGTAGATACTCTAAATCTCGAATCACTGCGGTGCCAATCATACCGATAGATTGACTTCCAGAGTTAAACTCTTTTTGAGCCCTGAATACTCCGTAGTAAGTTAATGGTTCGACCTCTTCTTCAGATTTGAAGTTCGATGAATCAATTGTAGCAAATGTTCGTTCAGTTACAGCATTGATAATTCCGAGTGACAAGTTATCTCCAATTTTGCCGGAAAGTTTTGCTGCACCGAGAATTCTAGTTTCAGTTGGATAATCCACGAATCCATCACGTTCGACTGAACCTTGTGGAGCCCTGCCGATTCTTCGGGAATAAAATAATCTTGGGTCCCCCCAATTCATTCCCCAATTACTGTTCGCTCCCCCAGAACCAAATCTGAATATGTTTCCTCCTTCTATAAAGAAAGGTCTTTTTTCCTGATAAAAAGTTTCAAATGCAGAAAGATTAACAACTGCTGGATCGACTTCAACTTGCCCGAAATCGGGATTAAATGTTGCATCCAAAGTAAGATTGCTGCCAAGACCAAGTTTCAAATCTGCACCAGCATTCAACCGATATTGTTTTCCTTTGTAGAATGGATCATTAGCATCATGAATTAAATACTGTGCTTTCGAAACAAAGTAAGGAAGCAATTCAAGTCTTTGCTTGGATTTGATCCCGCGAAGTCCAATTAAAGTAGCAAAGTGCGATACGTAACCGCTTTCTTTTTTTGGAACTTGAACGAAATGAGCTTCTTCATTTTTTCTATGGATCCGTCTGTAAAAATTTATTCCCCACTTCATTTCATCTTCATCTTTGAATCTAAGCTGTGTAAATGGTATGCGCATTTCGACATACCAGCCCTTACTATTTTTATGAATTCCATAATCCCATATTCCATCCCAAGACCATTCGTTCCAGCTATCGTTATAAAATGTACCATCGAGCATTGAGCCTGCAGGATTCAATGCAAAAACGAATGCTGTTCTTCTATCGAAATATGAATCAACTGCAAAAGCGAATATATCAGATTCGGGCATATCATCCCGTCTTGCATATAAACCTACGATCGAATCCGGTTGAGAATCGTAAAGCTTTGCTGCAACATAAAGTGCATCATCATCATACGCCACCCAAACTTCTGTCAGCTCAGTTGCTTTTTCTCCTTCTTTGGGATCACTTTGTGTAAATTCGCTTATTGGTTTATTTGTCCAAACAGTTTCTGATAAGAGACCATCCAGCAATATTTTTTCATTTAATCTATGGGCGGTGACAGTTTTTGAGTTACCAGGGCGGTCAATGGAAAGCAATAGGGAAAATTGAGAAAGGAATAATAATAGTGTAAATAAATATCGTCTCATCCGAATTATTTTACCGCTTTAGACGGAATTTCTCGGGATAAGGTTTCACAAAGAGATAATTTTTTTATAGCACGAGCTTAAATATTAGAGAGTTTTTCCTCGATAAGTTTGATCAAATCTTTTCTACTGATGCTCTGAATTTGGAATTTATTTGTGCGAAATATTGTGGTTACATCGTCTCCCTCGCCCTTAAATTTTTTAAATAAGTTAAATCCAAGGCGGTTGCGATCACTTTCTAGCGGCATGTATTCTTTCAATTCTTCAGCAATCGTATAAACTTTTTTTTCAAGCGTATCAATACCAAATTTTTGTATATGTGCAGGAGGTAAAGTTGACATTTCAGATTCCTAATTTTTCTAACTTTTGATTCAAATATAGTTAAGTAGTGTTAATTGAGCAAAATCGAATCAAAGAAAAACCTTTCGTGCATGGTTTTTTGCCATGAGCCGCAACATGAAAAGAATTTGTATGCTTAATAAAAATGGATTAATTTTAATCACAAAGCTGATTGTATAAATTGAGTTCATACAAAAAAATATTGGTCATTCGTTTAAGCTCCCTCGGTGATATTTTACTGACATCTCCGCTCTTGAAATCTTTAAGTGCAGCTTATGAAAATTGTCTAATCGATTTTCTTCTTAAGCCCCAGTTTGCCCAAGCGGTTGAAAGCAGCCCCCATATAAATGAAGTTATATATTATCAAAAAAATGAACTTCGTACTATTCGAAAGAAGATTGAAAATTCATCTTATGATTATGTAATTGACCTCCAAAATAATTTCCGTACTCGACGGTTATTAAGAAGGTCGAGCATAAAAGTTTTTAGATTTCAAAAGCCAACTGTTAAAAAATTTTTATTAGTAAACTTAAAGGTTAACTTACTAAAAGACAAAACTTCAATTGCTCAACGATATATTGACTCATTCCCACTCGTGAAAGGAGAAAAATTAGAACTAGAGTTTCATTATCCCGAAGGCAAAGATGAAGAAGCTAACTTATTGTCAACCGGAATATTTGTTGACAGATTAATTATCGGAATTTGCCCTGGCTCAAAACATTTTACAAAAAGGTATCCGGCAGAATACTTTTCAAAATTGATCAACGAGCTTTCTCAATTGAGTTATTCTATTTTTCTCTTCGGTGGAAAAGAGGACAGCAAGGTTTGTTCTAAACTCGCGGGTCAAAATCCAAGAGTTAATAATTTTCAAAATGAAAACGATTTGTACCTTACTGCAGCCTTGATGAAGAAATGTTCAGCTGTAATTTCGAATGATTCCGCCTTGATGCATCTTGCCTGTTCATTGGACATCCCAACTCTTGCGATATTTGGTTCAACTGTGGCTGAGTTTGGATTTTTTCCGCTCGGCAATAAGAGTGTATTAATTGAAAACATTAATTTAAATTGCAGGCCATGTACCCACATTGGAAGAAACGAGTGCCCGAAGGGACATTTCAAATGTATGAAAGATATTTCACCGCAAATGATCATCTCAAAGCTTCAGAGTCTTTTAAAAAATGAATAAGTTCTGGTATATTTTTTATAATTATTTTCTCATTCACAAATTTCGCTTCGCACTTGGATTGCTCTCTTTATTTAATCTAAAAATTAGAACTGCATTAAAGGAGAGGAAGGATTTATTCAAGAACTTATCAGATATAATCTCGCAATTGGATATAACCAAAAAAAATATTTGGCTTCACTCATCTTCCGTTGGTGAATTTGAGCAGGCAAAACCAATAATTGAAAAATTAAAGGGAACAGATAAATACAACATAGTTGTCTCTTTTTTATCACCATCGGGATTGCACAGCGCAAAAAGATATGAATCGGCAGACGCAATTACATACTTACCATTTGATTCAAAACGGAATGTAAATCGATTTCTTGAACTCGTGAATCCGATCGCCTTCATTATTATGCGATATGATTTTTGGCCGAATACAATTTGGCAATCCTACAAAAGGAACATCCCAATATTTTTAGTCGATGCTACAATGAAGGGCAATTCGAAAAGAATACTTCCCTTGGTGAAAAATTTCCATGTACAATTATTCAGCTGCTTCACAAAAATTTTAACAATTTCCGACATTGATCGAGATAGGTTTCTGAAATTCAAGTTAGAGAATGATAAGGTATCAACTGTAGGTGATACCCGCTATGACAGAGTCTTCTCAAAGAGTCAAAATGCTTTAACAAAAAAAATCCTAGACGAGAAAATCATAAAGGGGAAAAAAGTTTTAGTTGCCGGAAGCACTTGGCGTGAAGATGAAGAGGAATTTTTACCGGCAGTTCTGAAACTCAATCAACACATCGATAATTTACTTACCATTATTGTTCCTCATGAACCGACAGTTCAAACGATTGAGCAAATAGAGTATGACTTGAAAGGAAAAGTTGCAGTAATTCGCTTTTCACTATTAAATCAATACAAAGACGAAAAGGTAATCATCATTGATTCAATTGGAATTCTTTTAACTCTCTATGCGAATGCCGACTTTGCTTTTGTTGGCGGTGGTTTCAAATCGAATATTCACAATGTGCTTGAACCCGCTGTTTACGGGATACCGGTGATGTTTGGACCGAAGCACTCAAATAGTCAAGAAGCAGAGAGTCTTATCCAAATCGGTGGCGGATTTGAAGTTCAAAATAAAAAACAGCTGTATAAAATTATGCGGAGAATCACACTTGACGATTCCTTCCGAAAAGAATCGGGCTTTGCAGCAAAGAAATTCGTCGAGACTAATCTCGGTGCTACTGAAAAAATCTTAGACGCTCTAAGAAGCTATATATAAATTGCTAGGTACAATATGATTAAACTGATCAAGGCAAATGAACGACATTTCTTCAAGACCGATTGGCTTCAAACCTATTGGCATTTTTCTTTCGACCACTATTATGATCCAAATAATATGAATTGGGGAAACATTAGAGTTTTTAATGACGATATAATTAAACCAAAATCTGGCTTCGATTTTCATCCTCATCGTGATATGGAGATTATAACTTTTATCATCAGCGGAGAATTAACCCACCGTGATAATTTAGGAAATGAAGGCGTAATCAAATCCGGAGATATTCAGAGAATGACAGCCGGCAGAGGAATAATTCATTCTGAAAGAAATGAACACTCCGATGAGCCTGTTCACTTATTGCAAATGTGGGTGCTTCCTGATCAATCTGGACTCGATCCTTCATATGATGAAAAACATTTTGATATCACTGAAAGACTGAACAAACTTCTTACGGTTGTGAGTAACAGTAAACACCCATACTCGCTCCACATAAACCAAGATGTAACATTTTATGTTTCGAAATTGGAAGAATCAATTGAGATAGCTCATCTTACCGACAAAGAAAGGTATCTTTATTTGTATACAATTGATGGCGAATTGCAAGTCAACGATGTTGAGTTATCAAAAGCTGACTCACTCAAAATTCACGGAGAGGAAATTATTAATTTTAAAACAAAGTCTAAAGCTGACTTTCTCTTAATAGACTGTAATGGATAAGTAAATACCTGAACTAAAATCCGCATGAAGAACATTTCCAAACTTCAACAGCACTCAATAATTTTTGTTTATTTATTAATCAATTCGATCTTCATTCTAAAATATTCGGTCAGATATTCTCTTCCACCAGTTCCTTTGATAATCGGATACGTAGTAGTTGTAATTGCAATTATTTCTACTCTGGTTTTTAAAAGAGATTTAATATTAAAATTTAGCATAACTATTTATTTATGGTTTTGTTTGTTAGTGGCAATGTTATTTTTTATTTCATTAACTCAGTTTGACATCTCAGATATCAGGGTCAGTAGATATGCTGCAATACAAGAATGGCTCTTTAACTTTTTGAATGGAATATTTCCTTATGGAAGTCCAACAAATCCATCAGGATTCCCAATATTGTTTCTTGCTTTTACCCCATTCGCATTAGTCGGCGAGTTAGGTTTAATGCAAGTCTTAACATACATTTTAATTTCTTTATATCTGTTCAAGAAATTTAAGAATCGCCAGGAGGTTAAGTGGTCAGTTCAGATTCTGTTGTTAATTTCACCGATTTATCATTATGAAATAATCACAAGAAGTGAATTGTTTTCAAATATGGTATTTGTTCTTCTCTTTGTTGATTTTGTTTCGAAGCAAAATGTTAAGAGAATTAATTTTAATAAATTGTTATTCATCTCAATTCTTGGCGGATTGCTTCTTTCCACGAGAATGATACTGTTACCAATATATTTTATTTTATTGATCTATTATTTTCGACAAGACTTAAAAAGACTATTTATTTTATTTTTAGGAATTGGATTTATTTTCTTATTAACCCTTGTACCCTTTTTTTTCTGGAATCCTTCAAGTTTTATCGAGAAAGGACCGTTTGCAGTTCAATCGCTCTATCTGCCAATAGAAGTAGTTGCAATTTTCCTCGCTGGGGCGGTTTACCTCGGATTCAAAATTAAAGATGAAAAAAGTTTATACTTTTCCACTGCAATTATTTTATTTTTATTTGTTGCAGCTTCCTTCTTATTTCATCTTCAAGAGCATACTCTCTTTGAGTTGATTTACAAAGATAGATTTGATGTCGCCTACTTTATTTTTCCGCTGGTATTTATCTTAATGCAAATCGATAATTCTATCACAAAAAATTAATTACCACTTAAGAAGAAATTAATCTCTATCCTCATTTCTTCTCATAAACTATCTTGCCATCAACTACAGTCATGACAACACTTGTCTTAAGAATCTCCTTCGGCTCTATTGATGTGATATCTTGATCGAGAATAGTAAAGTCTGCCCACTTACCAATTTCAATTGTTCCTTTTTTCTTCTCTTCAAAACCGGCATAAGCTGCCCATTTAGTAAATTCATTCAGCACTTCTTGAATTGTCAATTTCTCTTCAGGATACCAACCTCCATCAAATACGGTTGTGTCTGGGATTCCTTCCTCCGAGATGATCCACATCTTGTTATCAACAAGCCACATAACGTCCATCCAATTACGCGGATAACCATTTTTATCCTGTCGTGTAATACCTGCGTAGATTCCTTCAAGAACACTCGGATTCTCCACCGGAAAATCTGAACCGCCTGCAATAATCGGACTCCCTTTTAATACGAGTTTAGGAGCGTAAGACCATTTCACTCGTTCAGTTCCGAGCCGTGCTTCTGCCCAGGGCATATCCGATGTTGCATGGACGGGCTGCATACTTGGGATGATTCCATTTTTTGAAAATCGTTCAACGTCAACTGGATCAATAACTTGCACATGTTCAATTCGCAAGCGATAATCTTTATTAGAATTTTCATTTAATGCTTTTTCATATGCATTAAAAATCAACTTAATACCTTCATCGCCAATTCCATGAGTTGCAACTTGAAATCCTTTTTTGAGTGCATTACTTGTAACTTTATAAATTTCGTCTTCACTCATTAACATGAGACCGAAATTTTTCGCGTCATCATTATATGGCTCAGACATTAGTGCACCGCGAGAGCCCATTGCACCATCGACAAATAATTTAATTCCTCTGACTGTTACAAAATTATTTCCATAGCCGATCATTGGCCCTTTTTCAAGATATTCATTCCAAGTTTTTCCAGGACCATCGATGTACGCATGTATGCGAATGGGTAATTTGCCTTCATCAGCAAGTAATTTCATAACATTTATCGTGCGTGAACTAGCACCCATATCGTGCGCTGAAGTTATTCCGTGAGTTACAAGATCTTGAACCGAAGCCAGGATTGTTTTTTGTATCATCTCTTCTGTAACGGCAGGCAGAACTTTATAGATTAAATTCATTGCATTATCGATCAACACTCCAGTCGGATTTCCATTTGCATCACGCTTTATATCGCCTCCATCAGAATCTTTTGTTTCTTTGGTGATGCCCGCAAGTTCAAGTGCTTTTTTGTTTACCCATAAAGCGTGTCCGTCAATCCTCGTAAGATAAACGGGATGATTAGGAGCTGCTTGATCCAAAATTTTATGATTAGGCCAGCTCTTGTCTTTCCAATCGTTTTGATCCCAACCATGCCCAGCAATCCATTCATCAGGAATTAGTTGGGCTGACTTTTCCTTAACAAGCTTTGCAATTTCTTCTTGAGAATCAGTACCGACTAAATTTATCTCAAGCAGATTATCACCATAACCACTTATATGGCCATGAGCATCTATAAATCCCGGGAACAAAAATTTACCTCCAAGATCTATGCGTTCAGCTTCAGTGTATTTTTGTTTTAACTCATCTGAAGTTCCGAGATCGAAGATTAGCCCATCTTTAACTGCTACAGCTTCATAAATTGAATTATCCTCATCCATTGTGTAAACTTTACAATTGATGAAAACTTTATCTGGCATTTCTTTGCTGCAAGAAGTAAGAAGGGTAAAACCGATGACCAAAATAATAATTAGTAGTGTTTTCATGTTACTTTTTCCAAGTTTTAAATTAAATCAACTTCAATTAAATATAAATTAAATTTATTTCAGATACTTTTTCAAAAATTCGCCCGTATAAGATGCTTTCGACTTTGCGATTTCCTCAGGGGTACCTTCTACTACGATCTCACCCCCGTACTCCCCAGCTTCGGGACCGAGATCAATTATATAATCTGCACATTTGACGACGTCCATGTTGTGTTCGATAATAATAATTGAATTCCCTTTCTCGATCAAAGCATCAAAACAATTAAGCAGTTTGTCAATATCATCAAAGTGAAGACCTGTTGTCGGTTCATCGAAAATGTAAAGTATATTTTTATTTTCTTCTTTTGGTATGAGCTTCTCGGCAAGCTTTACCCTCTGTGCTTCTCCACCCGACAATGTAGTCGAGGGCTGCCCAAGCTTCAAATAACCCAATCCAACATCAACTAGGGGCTGCAAACGATTTATAATTTTTTTCTGACCCTTAAAAAAATCGATTGCTTCCATAGTAGTCATGTCAAGTACATCTACAATGCTTTTATTTTGATACTTGACTTCGTGGACTTCTTTTTTGTATCGGCTTCCTTTACAATCTTCACAAAGTAAGTAGAGATCTGCTAAAAACTGCATTTCAATCTTAACATACCCTTCACCCTGACAGGTTTCGCATCTTCCGCCGGGAACATTAAACGAAAAATATCCCGGTTTATACCCGCGCGTTTTTGATTGAGGTCTTTGTGAATAAAATTCGCGGATCAAATCAAATGCTTTAACATATGTTGCAGGATTTGATCTTGAGCTTTTACCAATAGGAGACTGATCCACAATTTCAACACCGGAGACGTATCCAGCTCCCTCTATTGATTTGAATTTTCCGACATCCAAATTTTCCGCCGATTTAATTTTTTGAATTGCTGGATACAAAATATCATTTACAAGAGTGCTTTTACCGGAGCCGCTCACTCCAGTAATACAGACAAATATGCCAAGCGGAATTTCTATATCGATATTTTTCAAATTGTTTTCTCTAGCTCCAAGAATTTTTATAGAACGCTTCCCCTTCATTCTTCGGATTTTAGGAATGTTGATTTTTTTCTCTCCGTTCAAATATTTTCCCGTGAGTGTATTTTTATCTTTTAGCAAATTATCATAATCCCCGAAATAAACAATCTCGCCGCCCTGCACTCCCGCTGCCGGTCCCATATCGACAATGTAATCCGCTTCCTTCATCATTTCGGGATCGTGCTCGACAACGAGAACTGTGTTACCAAGATTTTTCAATTCGTGCAAGACCTGAATTAATCTATAATTATCTCGTGGATGCAGTCCGATTGATGGTTCATCCAAAACGTATAACGACCCAACGAGCGAAGAGCCGAGTATAGATGCAAGATTTATTCTTTGAGTTTCCCCACCTGAAAGCGTACTCGAAAGTCGATCGAGAGTAAGATAACCAATTCCAACATCGACTAAAAATTTTAATCTCTTTCGGATCTCGTTAAGAATTCTCCCTCCGATTTCTAAATCATGTTGTGAAAGATCTAATCGTTCAAACCATTCGTGAAGTGTTGCCAGCGGCATTTGAATCAAGTCTGCAATTCTTTTCTCACTGATTCGGATGTTGAGGGCTTCTTTCCTCACCCGTGAGCCGCCGCAGTCATAGCATGAAGTATAGCCGCGATATCTGCTGAGTAGAACTCTATAATGTAACTTATAAGTTTTACTCTCGAGCATTTTGAAAAATCCATTTATCCCAATAAATCCGCGAGTTCCATCAAAAACAATTTTTTCTTCTGCAGAAGTTAAGGCGTCAAAAGAGACATTTATTCTCAATCCGGAACTGGCTGAAATGCGGATAAGATCTCGCCAATATTTGCTGAATTTTTTTGTAGTGAATGGGACTATTGCTCCATCACGAATTGTTTTCTTCCTATCGGGTATGACTAAGTCATAATCAATTCCAACTGTTCGCCCAAATCCTTGACACGTTGGACAAGCTCCAAATGGATTATTAAATGAAAATAATCTTGGCTCTGGTTCTTGGTAGATAATTTCATGACACTCGAAGAATTTTGAAAATTGAAACTCTTCCTTCGATTCAAAATCAATCAACACAAGACGTCCATCTCCTTCTAGAAAAGCTGTTTCTATCGAATCTGAATAAAGGGAGTCCACATTAGCTTTATCCAGCGAAATACGTTCTACGATGACTTTAATTTCTTCTTTCTTTAATCTGGGATTTTTCCATTCATTGATATCGTGAATTTTTCCTTTAGAATAGATCCTGAAAAAGCCCTTACTGAGCAGATTTTTAAATTCATCTTTCAAAGATTTTTTTCCATGAACATGAAGCGGAAAGGCAATTAATAGTTTGTGCTCATTGGGAAACACTTTAAGTTTATCAATGACTGAATTAGTTGAATCTTTTTTTACAATATTGCTGCAAACTGTACAGTATGTTTTCCCCACTCGCGCAAATAGCAATCTTAGATAGTCGTAGATTTCGGTATTTGTTCCCACTGTTGAGCGTGGATTTTTTGCCGGCGGTCTTTGTTCAATGGCGACTGCAGGGGATATACCTTGAATGAAATCAACATCTGGTCGATTCATTCGCTCTAAGAACTGACGTGCATATGCGGACAAGCTTTCAACATATCGTCTCTGCCCTTCTGCATAAATCGTATCAAAGACAAGACTCGATTTGCCCGAACCGCTTACCCCAGTAAACACAACCAGCTTGTTTCTCGGAATTTCAAGATTGACATTCTTAAGATTGTGCTGGCGAGCACCCCGAACTATTAATTTTTTTTCGAGATTATTTGTCATATTGCGAGTGTGAATTAATAATAAAGTTACTGATTTTTATGATAAATTATTGATAGGTTATGTAAGAACAAGATTTTCCAACTATTCTTTCAAAAAGTAACTTTGAGCGACTTAGCACTCATTACTTCTTCACCTCATCAACTCTTTTCTCTAACTCTCTCAATTCGTTAATTCGTTTCTCAAGTTCTTTTTGTTGTGTTTTGATTTCTTCAAGTTTTTGACCGAGCTCTCGTTCATACTCAGCACGTTCCCAATAACCGCGTTTTTCAAAATATCCCTTGAACAACCAATTGTGCTTTAACGCCTCCATGTTTTCAGCGAAACGTTCTGCACCAAGTCTTGCTTCGTTGGATGTGGTAATCAAATTATTAATGATTGCTTTGACTGAGTCATATCCGCTTTTATCGCTAATCAATGCACCAAGCACACCTTCACCTTTATCAACTCTAATGACTAAGTTATCAATTTTTTTTACGACTGAATCAACTCCCGACATTACAACCACAACAGATTTTCCGAGCTCGGTAACAACACCAGTCACATCCTCAAGACTGCCGGTTAATCCGAGCATTGTGTTATTAGCAGTTTGCGTAGCTTGGTCTATACTCCGATAAAGTTTTTTATCATTAATAAGCTGACCTACAGTCCCCTCACCTTCATTTACTTTTTTCAAAATCGTTGCGAACTCACGAGTAATATCTTTTATATAACTTAATATTCCTTGCGTTTCTTCAATTATTTCAGCGTAACTGAGCGGCATCTTAACTGAAAGGAAATCTCCATTCTCTACATTCGGAACTTCAGCAGAACCTCCGCTGATTATAAGAACTTTATTTCCAACTAATCCTTCGGTTTCAATGCTTGCCTTTGAATCTTTCTTAATAAATTGCTGTACATCTGAATTGATTCTCATCGTAACTAAAATTTTATTTACAGTATCTGCAATGAATTCAATCGACTTCACAGCACCCACATCAATTCCAGTCAATCGCACAGGAGCGCCAATTCGTAAACCCTCGACTGTTGGAAAGTACGCTTTAAGATCGAAGGCTTCTCTAAAAAGAAGATTCTTATTACCAATTACAAAAATTCCAATAATTAATAAAATTGTTCCTAAAAAAGTAAAAATTCCAAGTCGTGCACCTTTAAATGATCTTAACATTTCTCATCTCCTTTCCGAAGCATCCTTCGGATTATCTTCTAATTTCGTGGATAAAAAGTTTTGCAGAAACATATTTTTTGATTTCACCAAATCGTCGGTCGAGCCATTAAATATAAACTTTCCACTTTCGAGCACTAGAATTTGATCGGCAACGCTCATAGCACAAATCATGTCATGCGTAACAACAATGCTTGTCATCTTAAATCTGTCCTGCATTTCAAGAATTAAACGAGTAATTTCTTTTGAAGTAACGGGATCTAATCCAGTAGTCGGTTCGTCATACAGCATAATCTTTGGAAAAAGAATTAGCGATCTTGCGAGCCCAATTCTTTTTTTCATTCCACCTGATAATTCAGATGGCATTTTTTTCAATGCTTCTTTCAGGCCAACCATATCGAGCATTTCTATGATTCTTTCCCGCATTTCACTTTCGCTCAACTCCGTATGTTTTTTTAATGGGAAAGCGAGATTCTCTTCTACACTCATCGAATCATAAAGTGCAGCGCTCTGAAATAGAAATCCGATTTCTTTTCTGAGTTCGTTCAGCTCTCTTGTTTTCAAATTCAAAACTGCCTTACCGTCAATCTCAATAAATCCGGAATCGGGTTGAATTAATTTCACGAGACACTTCAGTAAAACGCTTTTCCCAATCCCGCTTCTTCCAAGTACAACAACTGTTGAACCATTCGGAACCTCGAAGTCAATATCATCAAGAATAATATTATCACCAAAGCTGATATTTAGTTTTGAAACTTTTATCATTCCGGAAAAAGAAATAATGTGATTCGTACCATAATTACATCAACCAAAAGTATCAGTAGTGAAGAAATAACCACAGCGGTTGTACTTGCTTTACCGACTCCTTCAGTCCCCTTTTTTGCATAATAACCGAGATATGATCCAACAATCCCAACTATAAATCCGAAAGCGAAAGTTTTCGTTATTCCCGGGAGTATATCTGAGAATTTTAATGTTCGAATCACGAGATCAGCATAGAGTGCAAATGTTAAATTCTGTGTGATGATCACTGAAATGTATCCGCCAAGTATTGCAATAAAATCTACATACACAGTCAGAAGCGGAAGCATCAAAGTGCAGGCAAGAACACGAGTTACAACTAAATACTTAAATGGATCGATTGCAGAAACTTCCATTGCATCGATTTGTTCTGTAACACGCATTGAGCCAAGCTCAGCACCTATTCCGGAGCCAACTCTTCCAGCAAAAATTAGTGCTGTGATCACTGGACCTAATTCGCGAACAACTGAAAGAGCAATCATTCCTGGAAGGAACATCTCCGCACCAAATCTTGCCATAACCGGCTGTGACTGCATACCTAAAACTAATCCAATGATCAATCCAGTGACGCTGACTAATGCAAGGGTTTTCACTCCGAGCTCATCCATGTGTTTACGAACTTCAGTAATTTCATACGGAGGACGGAAGACGCTTGCAAAAAACTTGACTGAAAAAGTAGTTACTCCGCCAATGATCTCAAAAAACTCAAAGACTTGAGAGGTCAGCTTGTTTATTATTTTATCCAAAAAGTTCTGTTTCAATTTGCTTTATAAATTATAAAAATTTTGTCTTTATTGAAATTCAAAATCATTCAATCCCAAGAATGAACGAGATGTTTTTGTTTTCCTCCGATTCTTCAAAAGTTATCGGAACGTCTCTAAAATGCCTTTCAATAAAATGCTGAACTTCTTTAAGCTCTCGAAGAGTGTACTTTAAAGGGTTATAGACAATCTTAACTGTTTTAACATTATATGCATCCTGCTTAACGAGATCATCCAGCTTATGAAGCTCGTCGGCAACTTGAAGTTCTATAAAGTCCATGTACTAAGTTTCAATTAAAAACGAAATCTTCAATTACAAGTTACGTTAAAAAAGCAATTTGTTTCAATCAATATAGAAAGAACTAATTTTTATTTGCTTCGGTGCTCAGCTTCACACGCATATTATAAAAATACTTGAATGAAAGAATGACTACACCAATTGCGAGTATCAAAAGCAAAGTATCAGCGATAGTCAACGTCCAATTTGAAGCGGAGATATATCTCTCTAACAAGATAACGAGAGAAAACAAAGTTGTTATCACCATGAATCCAGCAGGAATGGCAGTGAACCAATAATTTTTCGCTTTCTGCACAAGCCAGGCAGTTACAGCTATAAGAGTCAACGCAGCGAGTAATTGATTGGCCGAACCAAAAACCGGCCAGATTGATGCATATGCATTTGTGAAAGCCAAAAGCACCATGAAAGAGACTACGATCAGACTATTAAAAGCTTTGCTCATTAATATTTTTGGAGGATTTGTAAAAAACGTACTCCACAATTCTTCAAACAAATAGCGAGTGAGCCGAACTAGTGCATCAATTGTTGTGATTAGAAATCCTTCGAGTAAAAGTATTCCCCAAATTGTTCCATAGACAGTTGGAAGCCCGATTCCATAGTTCAAAATATTCCCAAGTCCAAGTGCAAAAGCGAGCGGTGGATTTCCTCTTAAAGGATTTTCAGCCGGGTAAACAAGCGATTTATATTTTTCAAAATCTAATCCGCCGGCGATAATAAGTGTTACACAAACAGCGAGTAATCCTTCGAGCAGCATTCCGCCGTAGCCGATCATTTTTGCATGCTTCTCGCTTGAGATTTGCTTGCATGAAGTTCCTCCGCAGATCAAACCATGCGCACCCGAAGCTGCACCGCACGCAATCGTAACAAAAAGGAATGGCCATATCAATCCAAGATTCGGCATCTCCATTGCGCCGGAAATATTTGATACCGGAACGTTTATTACTGCACCGTTAAATCCTGCAGCAATTATTCCAATCACCATCGATGCCAAACCGAGATATAAGATTTGTGCGTTCACAAAATCTCTCGGCTGAAGAATGAGCCAAACCGGAATCCACGATGCAAAAAATACATAAACGGAAATAATGATCATCCAAACTTTTGGATCGAGAGTC
The DNA here is from genome assembly GCA_016873845.1 of Ignavibacteria bacterium. Classification (NCBI taxonomy): domain Bacteria; kingdom Pseudomonadati; phylum Ignavibacteriota; class Ignavibacteria; species Ignavibacteria bacterium. Next base: position 22,978 of record VGVX01000011.1, on the reverse strand, counting down.
ACCGGATAATAAAATCCAATTACTACAGATGCGAAAGCAACCGTGAATGCAATGATGCTGACAATTACTACATTGATTTGTTTTTTGTAAATCATCCATCCGATTAATGGAGCAACAACTGTCATAATAATTACAGATGCAGACGCAACGCCGCCAATCTGAATATTTAAAATTCCACTAATTTCAATTGTATGCAGTACAGATTCACCAGCAGTTAAATTCACATCATCGGGAGGAAGACTTGAAGTAAGAGCGACTGCAGTAAGCTGTAGAAATGCAGCAATCACCAAAAGACAAAGTATGATTGCAAAAGAAACATAAAATAGAAATCCTTGTTTGCCAAGTGTTCGCTTCGCAACTTCCGCAATGGATTTTCCCCCTTCGCGCATCGCTACAAACAAAGAAGTGAAATCATGAACAGCACCGATAAAAATTACACCGACAATTATCCACAACCAAGCCGGAAGATAACCGAAAAGAATTGCGAGAGTCGGACCGACAATTGGACCGGCTGCGGCAATCGCAGCAAAATGATGGCCGAATAGTATTAGCGGTTTTGTTGGTACATAGTCGATTCCATCATTTTTTGTGACGGCGGGTGTGGGGACGTCCGGATCAACACCGATTTTTTTCGCAACGAATCTTCCATAAGTTCTATAGCCGACTATCAATACGATTAACGAGCCAATCATTACAATCGCAATGTTCATTTGATCTCTCCGTTACAATTAGTAAAAAGCGTTCTTGATATGATTAATTTTAGGATTGTTTTTCAAGTCACCGAGAATTGTTATTACATCGAATCTGCACTCTTGACTTTCGATTTTGTTTATATAGTAATAAGCTTCAGCGATTCTTTTTAGCTGTTTAATTTTCGATTGAGTGATTGAATATTCAGGTTCACCGTACTCAAGTGTTCGGCGTGACTTTACTTCAACAAAGACTAAACAGTCCCCGTCCATTGCAACAATATCGATTTCACCGTGTCCGAATCTGAAATTTCTTTTAATAATTTTATAACCAGCTTCAATTAAAATATTCTCTGCTAAATCTTCACCGGTTTTTCCAACTGATTTAGAATTTGAATGAGTCTTGTTCGATTCGTCGTTCATAAATTTTAGTTAAAAATTTCTTTCGGTGAATTTCGCATGGACCATATTTCAGAATTGCTTCAATGTGAAACTTTGTCGGATAACCTTTGTTCTTTTCAAAATTGTAGATTGGAAATTTATCGGCATATTCCAACATTAATCTATCGCGGTGATTTTTGGCGAGAATAGATGCTGCAGCAATTGAAAAGCATTTATTATCTCCATCAATAATTGCTTCGGCCTTTACTTGCGAATCGAATAGTTTTGTTCCGTCAACCAAAATTATATCCGGATTAACACCAAGAGACTCGATAGCTTTTTTCATTGCCAATAGAGAAGCGTTTAAAATATTTATCTCGTTTATAGTTGAATGATTAACTGACTGAACAGAGTATGCTAATGCTTTTGATTTTATTTTTGATTCAAGATCCAGCCGCTCCGATAAGCTCAGCTTTTTTGAATCGTTGATTCCATCGATCCATACTTTCCTTGGAAAAACTACGGCAGCGGCAACGACAGGGCCTGCAAGCGGACCTCTGCCTGCTTCATCGGTTCCGGCAATTAATTTGTATCCGGCTTTGAAATATTTTTTTTCAATTCGCTGATAGGTTCTCATTTAATGCCTAAATAAATCGCTAGCAAACCAATTGCCATATCGTATTTAATCAAATTTCCAATTCTTCTTAAATTGCTTTTTGAAGAATCGGACTGAAGAGAAAGTATTGAATAAATTATAACTGCATTCACTCCAAAAACAATAATAAGAAAGTATGTTAAGCTATAAATCTTGAAAATATATGGTAACAAAGTAAAAAACATTAAAAGGATTAAAATTGAGAATGCAAGTTTCAGCGCGATCTTATCGCCGAACACGATTGGAAATGTGCGCAAATGAAATTGTTTATCCCCCTCTAAGTCTTCAGTAGCTTTTATAATTTCCCTGGCAAGGTTAATTAAGAAAGCAAATACAGCAGGAATTATCAGGTTCTGAATATTTCCTCCAACAGCACCGCCAAAAATAAATGCGATCCCAGTCATCAACGCAACACACAAATTTCCAACAAGCGGAAGTCTTTTTAATTTGAAACTGTAGAAAAAAATCAGAACCATCGAACACAATGCAATCACATAGACGATCACGCCGGTTTTATAAAGCATTATGAAAGCAATGGCATTAAGGATGATATAATATTTCAGAGCATTATTTTTTGAAATCAATCCAGCAGGAATTGGACGCTCGGGCCGGTTCAATTTATCGATTTCGAAATCGAAGTAATCATTAATAACCATCCCGGCGCCGCCTATGACTGCACCAGAAAGTGCGGCGAAAAAAGTATTTAATTGAAAAGCTAAATCCTCATTCGCAATCAGTACGGCAAAATATATGCTCGCGAATGCAATAACAAAGTTTGTCAGACGTAGAATTTTCAGATATACTGCAAAGCGAAGAATGAAATTAGAAGGCATTAATTATTCCGAAGTGAATTTTTCCTTTTGAGATTGAATCTCCCTCGCCGAGAGCATAATTTACTTTTAAGATCCCAAGAGGTGAATCGACCGCTACACCGAGTCCATACCCAAATTTAACTTTTGAAAGATTATCGTTCATGATATTTCTGTAATAATAACCAACGTCAAGAAAAACAAAAACAAAATTTTTTTCTGCAAGCAACACTCTGTATTCATTGTTCATCCAAAGCAGCCGCGAACCGCTGAACTGATTTTCTTCATACCCGCGCAGTGTGTTTGTTCCACCGAGCCGAAATAAATCGCTAATGTCGTAATCATTTCCGCGTAATTCTCTTCCATGCACACTTACAGCGAAAATTTGATTAGTGAAAGTAGGCTGGTAATAATCAAAATCCGCCACGATCTTTCTTAAATCAATTCGTGCGGATGAAGATTTTATTTGTTTTGTAATTTCTTTTCGGATCAAAAAATAGTCTGTTCGAAAAACTAATCCTTCAGTTGGAAAAAATACATCATCCCTTGTATCAAATTTGACTCCACCGCCCACCGATAGGGAAGTACTTCTGCTAAGCAAGGAAATCGTTCTTTCCGCGGAAGGAATAACTTTTTCCGAATGGACTGACAAACTAAACGATAGAAACTCGGATGCGAGCACCTCGGTTTTTAATCCTATATTTCTTTGAACATATGTTGAATCCTGCTTCCGCTGAAAGAAACTTGGGTATAAATTTATCGGCAGACCAAACAGCCACGGTTCAAAATAATTAATTTCTAAATCTTGCGAGCTTCGGCTTACCTGCTGCCATTTAAGCGAAAATGCTCTCATCGTTCCAAACAGATTCCGAAAAGACATATTAACCAGACCCGAGAAATATCCTTTCTCCTTTCCGCTAGTTCCGGGGATATATCCGATGATCCCATCAAAAGAATTAGTATTCCCTTCTGCAAGAGATATTTTCAGAGTCCCTTTATCATTTTGATCGATAAAATATTCTGGAGTTCCAACTCTAGAAAATATGTTCAGTCGTTTCAATCTTCTCACAATTTTTTCAGAAAGAGATTGATTGAACACACTTCGTTCAGTTAATCGAATCTCCCGTACAATAACATCTGCATCTGTGGCATCATTTCCTTCTGTAAGAACTTTGTCAATTACAGATTTCCTTTCAGGAACAATAATAAAATTAAGTTTTACTTGAACTTCATCTTCGTCCTCTTCTAATTTTTCAAAGCCGTTTAATTTAACTCTGGCAAAGAGGAAACCTTCATTTAAATAGTGTTCCAATATTTTATCACTGACGGCAATTACAGCAGCGTCATTCAGAGGAGTTCCTGTTAATATGTTCAGTTCTCTGATTAGATGCGAATCATCCTCTAAAGAGCTGCTTTCGACGATGATCTCATCAACAATATATTTTTTACCCTCGATTACCTTCACACGAATTGTTTTCTCCTTTTCCGATTGAGAAGTATCGGTTAGAGTAATTTCAAGTGAATGATCAATAAATCCCAAAGAGGTTAAAACTGAAGAGGTTTTTTCTTTTATGATTGTAACTGCTGAGTCACCAATAGCCGTAAAGTTTGATTGTGTGATCCCCTCATAATCTTGCGGTGAAGTCTGGTCCAATCCCTCAAGTTCAATTATATAATTTGAAGTTTGCGCCACAGAAAATCTGCACAGAAAAAGGATAAATATTATGAAATAAATAAAATTAATTTTCATAATAGAATAAAAAAATCTTGTTAAAAACACTCAATTCAATTTTTGTATCTGAACCTGATTAAGTTCTCTCATTATCTCATCCAGAGGTACTCGACAAACTTCCATCATAGACGCATTAAGCGAGCCGCAGACGGTCGCGAATCTCAATATATCTTCAAACGGTTGATTGTGATGAAGCCCAAAAATTAATCCAGCCATAAACGCATCACCAGATCCGGTTGAATTAAGAGTATTGACTTCCAATGGTTCAATTCGATAAATATATTTTTGATTAACAGCAAAAAATGGCTGCTCACCATTGGTTAAGAAATAAATTTTAATTCCGCCGATCACATCAGATTTCAGAAAGTTGATCATGTCATCTTCATTTGAAATGGATATTCCTAAAGAAGTCTCCACTTCCTTAATATTTGCATGAGCTACCAATGGAGGATTTGAATAGATCTGATTTAACTTTTTTCCATAAGTATCTACAATCGTAAATTTATCGAGTTCATTTCCAAATGCAATTAATTCCGCAAAAATTCTTGAGCAATCTTCACCGTTCGGATTTTCTGGAGCACTTCCAGAAATAATTATCATCTCGGAGTTAAGTATTGACTTTTTTGTCTTTCCGATAAACTCATCAACTTCGATTTTAGAAATAAAGGGATCAGGTTCAAAGAAAGATGTATGTACATTATTGCTGTCAACTATTACAATCCCCTCCCTCGTCTCTGATTTTATCCGATGGAATGAATTTTTAATGTTTTCTTTATGAAGAATACTTTTTATTCTTTTCCCATTCTCTCCGCCAAGAAAACCAGTTGCCAAATTATCAACTCTAAGGTGATTCAACTGACGCGAGACATTAATTCCTTTTCCCCCCGCACTCAACAAAATTGAAGATGCCCTGTTTACATCGTTGTAATTAACTTTATCATAAAAAAAAGTTTTTTCGAGAAGAGGATTAAGCGAGACCGTTAAAATCATAATTCTGCTTTGCAAAATTCAAAACTTTAGAAAAAATTACTCCTGTTGAAAGCGAACCATATTTTTGAACAGCTAATGCACCAAGCGTGTTGCCAAGCTTAACGCTGTCAATTAAATTTCCACCTTTAAGAATTGAGAATAAAAATCCGGCGGCAAAACTATCACCGGCAGCCGTCGAATCAATTGCCTTAACATTAATTGCTGGGACATGAACTTTTAAAAGATCTTTTGAAACGAAAGCACCTTTTTTCCCAAGCTTGATGACAATTACTTTTGGCCCAAGAGTATGTAGAAAATTCACTGCGGTTTCTAAATTTCTTTTTTTGGTTAAAGCTTTTAGCTCAGCATCATTCAGCATTAGAATATCGATGGATGGAAGAGAAGAATTCAATTTTTTCATCCATTTATTAGATGTATCCCATCCGAGATCAACAGAAGTTAGAGTTTTATTCTTCTTCGCCCATTTAAGAGTATTGGACATTAATTTACCGTCAAAACCGGGAATAAGCAAAGCACCGCCGATATGAAAAATTTTTGCAGATGAAATTCCAGCTAGTACATCGTCATTAATTATAATTTTTTTATTAGCACCCGAACTATGCAAATAACTTCGTTCCCCCTTTTTATCGATGAACAAAATTGACGTTGAGGTTGGAAATTTTTCATCAACATTCAGCATGGATGAATCGACATTACACTTACTTAATTCCTCTAAAATATATTTACCGAAAATATCTTTTCCGGAACTCCCAATAAGTGAAACTTTTGCTCCAAGCTGTGAGAGAACAATTGCGGAATTAACTCCGCACCCACCAATGCTTGTCGGAAAATCACTCATAGCAACCGCACTTCCTTTTTTGGGAAAAGCGCTTACTTCAGGTACAAAAATGTCGAATACAATTGTCCCTAATACAATTATATCTGATCTATATGCGGACATCCTCTTCAAGAAAAGAATTTCTATCTGTATTTAAACCATTCTGAATAATCGCGATTCAACAAGCGATAATCACCAAAACCGCTGTAATCAACAAAAACAAATTTTCTGTTTAGATTATAATATTCCCAAACTTCATGTGCTGGGGTATCATAATTGAATGGATAACGGTCAACATTATTCGGCGGGCCCAGAATAACGAACACCATTCCCATGTCAGTTTTCCATCCTTCCATATAATTAGAAAAATTTTTTGTTGAATAATCAATTCTTCCATAGTACTCATCCATCAATTCATTATCAGCAGTAGAAGGAGTAGGATCTTTTGATTTCCAAAAATCCATGAATATGTTAAATCTTTCTGGCTCCTCTTTAATACTCAACATATTTTCAATATTCTCCCGTGAAGTGATGTATATCATCTGTTCGATTGCTTTGTTTAAGTCGACTACGCTTTTGGGAACGCCAATCCATCTCGAAAATATTTTTTTGGAAACATTATAAGGACCTTCATTCGAATTATTCGAAATTGCCGAGACGGTTACAACATATTCGCCGAGTTTGAAATCTTGTTTTTGAATTTTTAAAAACACCGGATTTTTATTTGTCAGAAATTTGTATGGAGTATCAAAATCCAGTATCACCTGTCCATCCTGATTCTTGATTTTACAATTTACATTATATAGCGAATCCTCTGATTGTTTATAAAATTCCCAGAAAATATAAAAGCCGCTATCGCTGAAGACAATATTGTTAGTAATATTTGGAATAATTCTTCTTGTGCCCGCAATTTCTGAATAATCTTTAACCAGTAGAATATCGCTTACTGAGAAACTGTAAGTCCTAAAATCTCTAACATTTAATTCTGCATTTGCGGTTGCATTTCGCTTTGATTCACGATCTTCCATGTAAATCTTGATTTTGTAAGTACCGGGCTGCAGTCGGAATGATCTCAAGCTGATATTACTCCCGCCGCGTGAAATTGACTCGGAATAAGACGCGAGTGTTATCCTCTCACTCCAAATTTTTTCTGTAATGATCTTGTCGTTTTGATCGTAAATGCCAGCACTTATTTCGTAAATTGATTGGAATGAATTACCATCTTTTATAAATGTTAATTGTGTATACGGAACTTGGATATACAGATCAATACGTGTTAACGAAGAATCTTCATCAATAAAATTTAATGCGTTATAATAGAAAAATGGATTAACGGTTCGAACTGCAAGTCTCGAAACATTTTCCACTTGTGACAAAGAAATTGCAGGTACGATAAAAAATAATAAATACACTAACACTTTTTTCATTTTACTATTTCACCATATAATTCATATTCGGTTGAATCGGTGACTTCAACACTGTAAAACTCACCGATATCTATATTATTATCACTGCTCGTAATAATTACTTCATTATCAATTTCCGGAGCATCTTTTTCAGTTCTCGCGATAATATCTGAATTGATTTTTTCATCCACAATGACATTCACAATACTATTTTCCAATAGACGATTTTTTGACAGTGAAATATCTCTTTGAAGCTCCATAATAAGATCTCTTCTTTCTCTCTTGGTTGAATCTGGTATCGGATCTCCAAGTTCAAATGCTGTAGTATCTTCTTCCCTTGAATAGGTGAATACCCCGAGTCTATCAAATCTAATTTGATTAATAAATTCGACCAACTCATTAAAACATTTTTCAGATTCAGTCGGATAACCCGTAATTAATGTTGTTCTTAGTGCAAGATTAGGAATTTTATTTTTAATTGTTTCAAGCAGCTCGTAAGTTTTTCGTTTTGAAATACCTCTTCTCATCGATTTTAAAATCTCATCGGAAATATGCTGAACCGGCAAATCGATATATTTACAAATTTTTTCTTCGTTGGCAATTATATCTAAAACATCCAATGGAAATTGGGTCGGATAAGCATACATCAGTCTTATCCAATCAATGCCATTTATCATACAAAGAGATTGCAAAAGCTTCGCAATCTCTCTTTTTCCCGAAATATCGAGTCCATATGAAGTTGTATCCTGACCAATTAAGATTAGTTCCTTAACACCTTGATTGGCTAAATGTTCAGCCTCAGAAATTATTTTGGCTTGTGGTTTTGATTTATGCACACCCCTCATTAAAGGAATTGCACAGAAGGAGCAGGGATTATCGCACCCTTCAGAAATTTTGAGATAAGCAAAATGCGATGGTGTAGTAAGTTTTCTTTCACCAATTAAATCATACTTAAAATTAACTCCTATCTCCTTTAAGACAGAATTATAATCAGTCACACCGAAAAAGCCATCAACTTCAGGAATCTCTTTTTTTAATTCCTCCGAATATCTTTGCGAAAGACATCCCATAACTAACAGTTTTTGAAGCTGCCCCGATTCTTTGAGCTTTGCGGCTTCAAGAATTGTCTGCAGCGATTCATCTTTCGCATCTTGAATAAAACCACACGTATTTATCACAATAATTTCTGATTCGGCAGGTTCATCGACTATTTTCAGATTATTTGCTTCGAACTGCCGAAGTAAAACTTCGGAATCAACTAAATTTTTACTGCATCCAAGAGAAATTAAATTAACTTTAGCCCTATTTCTGATTTTCTTTTTAACCGTAGACATATACTAAGTAAAAATATATGAACGGAGAAACAAAAAGCAAACTATCAAATCTATCATACACTCCGCCATGACCAGGAATTAGATTTGAAGAATCTTTAACACCGGCATTACGTTTGATCATAGATTCAACTAAATCCCCCATTTGCCCGATTGTTCCAACAATTAGACCGATAAATAGAACATCTGACCAATTGAAAAAATCCAAAATTAAAAACTTAGCAGCGATTACTGTAAGAATTGCAAATACAAATCCAAAAATTGCTCCTTCCCAACTTTTTTTAGGACTGATTCTCTCCAACAATCTCCGTTTTCCGATCGCAGTTCCGCCAAAATATGCAGCCGAATCGCAAATCCAGATTGCCGCTAATATTGTAATTACTACCAATCCCCCTCGTGAATAATACATCGAACCATAATTAGAAAAAAGTTCACGTATCCCGATTAACGTTGAAAAGAAAAAACTTATAAAAATTGCTCCGAAAATTGTAACACTCAAATTTGAAATGGAATTGTTTTCCTTTTTAAATAATTCAAAAAAGGAAGATAGAACGATGAAAATAAAAATTAATGAAATAAACTGGTCACTGCGTTGGTAAAAAAAAAGCAACAATGTGCAGATCGAAAAAGTTATACCCAAAAAATAATTTGGTAAAGCAGTTTTTTTTTCGGTTAGCTTATAAAATTCGTAAAGTGAAAGAATTGTTATTGCAGCAACTAGAGAAAAGAAAAACCATCCGCCTAAATAACTAATTCCGAGAAGGAATGGAATAGTTATTAGAGCAACTGTAACTCTGGCTACAACATTTCCAAAACTCATGCGGATTAGCGCCCAAGTTCTTCTTCAATATCGTCGTCATCATCATACGAATCTGAATTTTCTATAAGAACGAGAGCTTCGCTAACTTTATCCATTGGCACCATGATTTTAACAATTCCAAGATCGCCGCTTACTTGGAAACTTCTATCCTTTTGGTTGAGAATAACACATTCGATTCCAGCACTTAACAGATTAGATTTGATCATCTCTGCTTCATAATTCGTATCGGCCGTATAAACAACTTCCCAATTTTTGTAACGTTTTTCTTTTTCTTCTTTTTGTTTTTTAGTAATAAGTTGAACGTCACAATCCGGACATCTTGTAACTGAATCTTTGTATTCATATCCGCATTCAGGACAAATGTGCATTATCTAACTCCCGCTGTTTTAGAATTTTAATCTTTATCATCTTATTCAATATTACTATAGTTAATATAAATAAAAAAATCATAGAGAAAAAACTTGCGAGCAGAAGAGTATTTGATAAATCAACTTCCGCTTGAGTCTTTAAGATTTCATCTGATTGTGTAAAGTAATAAACTGTGACGGTAATAAAATTATTTAGAAAGTGAAGGAACACAGGAATAAAAATACTTTGTGTTATATAGACCAAGTAAGAAAAGTATGCACCTAATGCAATCAAAGGTAGAAGTGCGTAAGGATTAAAATGAAAAATTCCAAACAGAACACCGGTTAAAATGATTGCCCAAATCGGTTTCATTTTTTGTTCGAAGCTCGATTGAACAAATCCTCTGAACAGAAATTCTTCGCAGAATGCAGGTACGAGAGCGATGCTAAGTACTATCGAAGCATAATCGAATCCATTGTTAGACTTTATGATTTTTATATACGACTCTTCAACTACTGAGTTGAAATTATTTAGTGCATCAAAAAAAGATTTTAAAGATTCGTTCTGTGTCGATAAATATTTTATAAAATTCGTCTGTAAAAATAAGTATGACTGGCTTGCTGATATGATTAATATTAAACCGATGAATGAAATTACTAGTTCTTTCCAATCAGGTTTGGAAATTTTGAATACCGAATTAAAATCATCGTAAATCAACCTTGCAAATAAAATACTCACTACAAGAAGGAATAAGATTTGACTGATGGAAGTAAGAAGTCTGATCATGCCGGCATTCTCAGTCGTAACTTCACTTCCAGCGAAAAGTAAAGTTAAAGCTCCGCCAATAACTTGATAGAGAAAAAATGCGACTATCAAAACTAAAAATCCAGCTGCAATAGGTGAGATCGTATACTTATCTAATTTTCTTTCAAATTGAATCATTGCCAATCATCTTTACTTCAAAAATACAAATATCGAGAAGAAAATGAAGGTGCGAAATAAAAAAACTTCGATTAAATAAAAATCTAATTCGATTTTATAATAGCACAAAGAAGCGGGATCATAATTTCATGATGACCCGTAAATTGAAAACCTCTTCCGCCATCTTGAGTGGGCCGTTGAACAACATTCACTCGCGGTCTATAGTGTTGTATAAAATCGAAGTTAGCTGCAGAAAAATTAAAAACTTTATTACCAAGATTTCTTGCTACAGTTAATGCTTTTAAAAATACTTCAGGCATTATAACATTTGAACCGATGTTTGCAACTACTCCGCCGTTACCAATTTTTGAAATAACATCGCACAATATTTTAAAATCAAAATAACTTAACACACCGATTGCACCGCCATCAACATTTGGCTGCTGATGAGTTATGTCGGTTCCGATTGCAGCGTGCACTGTAATCGGTAAATTCAAGTTGTAAGCATTATAAATTATACTGTGTTTCAAATACTTTGCCTTTTTAGCTGCCAACTCAATTGCTAATGCTTCACCATATCCGATGTTTGCAAATTTATATTTCTCAAGAGTTAGGTTAATGAATTCACCTGTTTCTTTTGCCATACCAAAAGAACCGTCTGTGATTCCCGCATCGACATCTTCGGATGTTTTACCGAATAAAGAAAGTTCTACATCATGAATAGCTGCAGCACTATTCATTGCAATAGCTGTCACAAATTTTTGTTTCATTAAATCAATTATAAGCGGATTAAGTCCAACTTTGATAACATGTGCACCAAGCATGAATACTACTGGTTTATTTTTCTTTTTTGCTTTAACTATTGCATTTGCGAAATCATTCAGTTCACTTACTACGAGATAATTGGGAAGACTTAACAGAAAACTTTTAAATTCTTCCGACTTCGGATTAAATACCTTCGAGAGAGATGCGATATCTACTTTACTCCTTCGTTTCTTAATTGAGTATGTTTTTACTTTCGAAAGGTCGGCGGTTTTATATTTTGACATATTATTGCTTTGATTTTAGTGGTGCTTTTATGTTTTCGTAATTTGTCAATTCACTCTCAACATAACCAATAATAATTTTTGTTCTAACTTTAACAGGAACTTTTGCTTCATCGTTGGTTAACCAAATTAAAATATTTCCTTCATGTTTAAATAAACCTCCTTCTTTTACCAACGGTTCAACAATTAGACAATCAAATTTTCCTGCCGGGACTTCAACAGTTTCTCTTCCGTGATAAATGACATCGAGTTCATGAGTTTTGTTTCGGTAAAAATTCTTAAGATTAAATCTCTCCCCTTTTTTCATTTTGCTTAAATCCATTGTGCGGACATAGTAAAATGCTGATACTATATCATGAACATATTTTGGAATATCGTATTCACCTTCAGTTGTTTTCGCTTTGTTTTTTCGTTGATCAAAGAAAGCACTGAAGTCACGGGAAAATTTTCCTTCTCTAATATGCTGCTCAAATCTCCACGGAAAAATTCCTTCCACGTCTAAGTACGATTCATATAAATCTCTGACTTTAAAAAAGAGATCGAAACTTGGAACCGTGTTCACTTCAAACTTTATTCTGTAACATTTTCTTTTACTGAAAGTTTTAATTTCAGGAATTGAGAATGAAGCAATTCCAACTGTTGCAAAACTATAATTCACATTAAATGTTAATTTTTCCCCCACTCCAAAAGCTTTGTTTTCCACTTTTCTGAATTCATCTGCTGATGTAAAAGCTACAAGAAACATCGCAGCAAAAAGTATAAATATTTTAATTTTCATATCGTTCTCACAATTATACTAAAAATGTTTTAACCTTTTCAAAAACTTCTTGAGCAGTGATAGACTCCATACAGTTTAATTCTTTACACTTATTTTCATCACAATCGTTGCAGTCGATGCTCGGTTCAAGGATAGTCCTTTTTTTTGTTACCGGACCCCATCTTAAAGCAGAGCATGATGGGATTTTAGGATAGAATGCGATCACGTTCGTTCCAGCAGCCGCTGCCAGATGTGTTGGGCCGGTTGAATTTCCAATAAATACAACTGCCATAGTTAGCAGATTGAACAGTTGCTCCAAGTTTAATGTTCCAGCAAGATTAAATACTTTATTTTTCAATTTAACAAATTGATCCTGAAGCATTTCAAATTCTTCGCTTGAGCCAGTAAGAATTATATTGCAATTATATTTTTCTAAAATCATGATAGCTAATTCAAGAAAATTTTTCTTACTCCAATCAATTGCCGAGCCACCGCTTCCTAAGTGTAATATTACACTCTTTTTCGATAAATCTATGCCTTGAGCCGAGAGCTTATTGATTGTTGATCGTTTACTATTCTCATCAGTTCGTATACCGAAATCTACATCATATAAATTAATAGAATCATTCAAATTGATTCCAGCGAGAAGATCAAAATTATACTCCATTTCATGTTTAACATTAAATTTTCTATGCAGCGGAACTCTTTGATTAAATAAGAATGAATACGCTCGAAACTTCGTCCCAACGATTTTCTTTACTCCAGCCAGCCAAACAATTATTGCGGTTTTAAGTCTCGGATTGACATGAATAGCAATATCAATTTTTTCTTTGGCTAAAAGACTAATCGTGTCAATAAAGTTTTGCTTATCGATTGTGATTATCTTATCAATCGAACCGCACAGCTTAACAACACCTTTAGTGTAATTTCTGCAAAGAAAAATAATTTCAGAATTTTCGAATTTATTTTTTAAATAAACTGCCATCGGCAATGTGAGCACTGTATCTCCAATTCGGTCAGTTCTAATAATTAGAAATTTCAAATTGCCTCATCTAGCTTTTGATACAAATTTATTCCCTTTAATATAAAAGCGTAATAATTTTTCTGCAGATTTCTTAATTCCAATTCTCGCAGTTTTGACAATTTCAAATTCCGGACAATCACCATTGGAAATATATAATATTTTTGATACCCTTAAGTCGAGACCATTGACAGTTTTATCAATAGAAAATGCTTCACACAGTTTTGCCGGTCCATTTGTAAGATTACTTAAATTTTTGATTCTTCGATTTTTCATCATGTAATCAATTCCATGCAAGGGCTCGAGCGCACGAATTAGTACGGCTGATCCTTTTCCTTTTAACCCAGAAACAACATTGAAGCAGTAATGCATACCATAAGTGAAATAGACATAAGCTCTCCCAGCTTCTTCAAACATAACTTCATTTCGCTTTGTCTTGCCAACAGCTGAGTGAGAAGCGAGATCATTATTATCAAGATATGCTTCTGTTTCAACTATTTTTCCGATTAATATATTTCTATCAATTTTACATACTAAATATTTACCCAACAACTCAATTGCAAGATTTTTAGTTGAATGTTTGAAAAATGAATTATCGATAGGTTTATAATTAGTCAAAATACTAAGAAATGGATTTTGAAATTTCTAATTTTTCTTTCAGTGCTTGAATTTTTGCCGTGTATTCTCCTTTTTTCGATGGATCCTTCTCTTGAAGTCTTTCTAAAACAGAGACTGCTTCTTTGTAAAGACCTTGACTTAAATAAACTGCACAAAGCGTCTCGGTTGCAATAACTTCTTTGTGAGGCGGAGGTTCGTATATCATATTGAAAGTAGGATCTGCTTTAATAACAAGCGAATTTGATTTCTCAAATTTTTCTAAGATTCTTTCTAATTCATCTTTAATTTTAATTTTATTTTGAATATCAATTTTTTCAATTACATGAGGCGTTGAATTCAGAAATTTTTTTTGATTCAAGTTTTTATCAACTGAGTCTAGCTCACTTGGAAGATTACTTTTTTCATCAAGTTTTTCCTTCCATTCAATGAGACATTCAATCGCGGCAGGACAATTTGGAGCAATTGTTAAAGCATTCTTAAGAGCAACGAATGCAGATTTGTAATCTTTCTTTTCAAAAAACAGTTTTGCAAGGATTATATACCCAGAAATGTAAAACCTATACTTTTGTAATCCGGTTTCACAAATCTTTATCGCTTCATTAATTTTTCCCTTATCTGCGAGTGAGAATGCCTGGCGGGCGAATAGAGGAGAATTTGGACTGATGTAAACCAGTTCTTCAATACGATTGAGATCAAGTTCACTTGAAACTTTCATCCTGCAGACTTGCTGGCTAATGCGTGTCTAATTGAAAGCAAAGAAATTATTGTGTAACCCATACAGTACATTGCCATAAAAGGAATAGCAGCAATTTCAACGTAATATGCTGCCAGACCAATCCCGAACAACATCCACAGAGCGAATAGTACTTCAAAAACAACGGCTAAATGTATTTTTTTAGTAGCATATTTCTTTCTTGTCCAAGTGTCTTTTTTGTCGACCACTTGATATTTGGGAGTTCTCACAAATTCACTTTTTTTGTTTACTAAACCTTCCAAAACTGCACGTGTGTTATTAAGAGCAAAACCCATACTTCCTGCCATGAAAACTGGGAATAAATAAATTTTCCTTTTCCAATCCGGATAAACGATTTTCTGTGAGTACATGTAAAATAAAAACGAACTTACAAATGCAAGAACAAATATAGACATGAAAGCAAAATACTCATCGTAGTTACCAGAATTTTTTAAATATACAAGAGGAACGTTTAGTATTCCTGCAATCACAATGAATGGAAAAACAAAATTGTTTGTGAGGTGAAAAGTTGATTGAAGTTTTATTCGAAGAGGAATTTTTGACCTCCAAACAACAGGAAGAATTTTTTTGCAAGTTTCAATTGCTCCCTTCGTCCACCGGAATTGTTGATTCTTCAAGGCATTTATTTCACTTGGGAGTTCTGCCGGAGAGGTGAAATCATTTAAGAAAATAAATTGCCAGCCTCTTAATTGTGCACGATAACTCAAATCCAAATCTTCGGTTAAAGTATCTGCTTCCCAATTCCCTGCATCAATGATACAAGACTTTCTCCATACTCCACCAGTTCCATTGAAATTTATAAAGAAGCCCGATTTATTCCTTACATTTTGTTCAATTACAAAATGCCCGTCCAATGCGAGAGCCTGAGCACGCGTTAAAAGTGAAAACTCGGCATTCAAATGTTCCCAACGAGTCTGTACCATGCCAACTTTAGAATCGGTAAAATAAGGAATTGTTTTATTTAGGAAATCCTTTTTCGGAACAAAATCTGCGTCAAATATTGCTATAAATTCTGAATCGGTTTTTTCAAGTCCTTCTTTTAATGCACCAGCTTTGAATCCTTGTCGATTTGTACGATGGTAGTACGTTACGTTAAATCCTAAATTCTTTTTTTCTTCGATTAATTCTTTCAAATATTCTGATGTATCGTCAGTTGAATCATCTAAGATTTGTATTTCGAGCTTATCTTTTGGATACTCGATTTCACAAACGCTGTCCATCAATCTTTGCACGACATAAATTTCGTTGAACAGAGGAAGCTGAATTGTTACAGTTGGCAGTTCCTCATAATCTCCTTTTGGAGTGAACAAAACCTTTCCATACTTGTCGTTATAATAAACCATAATAAATCCGTGCATGCTATAAATAAAAAGCAACGACAACGAAAACAAATAAATAGTTAAGATAATATCTTCGATAAACACAAATTGTCCTTTAAATTTTTACCAATCTGAAACTGTGGCAATTAAAATATCTTCTGTAAGTTTTTCAATTGCTGTTTGAAATCCTATTTGACGGCTTACAATGCCCCCTGATGTAGCATCATAATCACCCCACTGAGAAAAATTCTTTTCCCAGATTTTTTTTCTTGCTTTTAAATCCGTAAAACTTGCTTTAACAGATACCGTTACTCTTCGCGTACTGACACGCTCAGTGCCGGTAATCACTGATGGTTCGTCGCGAACGCTTAATATGGCACCATCCAAAATTGTGTCCGCAATTTTTCTATCACTAATTTTTAGTGTATTATCATCAGTGAATTTTCGTCTGAGTTCCTCCGTAATTTTTTCACGCAGACCAGCTTCTCCGAAGCCGCTTAAATCTTCGAATATTGGTATTGCAATTGTTTTCATCTCAGGCGGTAGTGATGCGCCGGTAAATGAATATGGGCAACCAGCACAACCAGTAATTATCACAGAAAAAAGTATTGGAAAAAATATTTTTAATAATTTCATTCTGTTAATCTTCTCTCAAACTTAATCCATATTCTTTAATTTTGCGATACAAAGTTCTCAAACTGATATTCAGCATAGAAGCAGCTTTTTTCTTGTTGTAGTGAGTTTTGATCAATGCATTCTTAATCGCTTCTTTCTGAACTTCTTTAATAGAAACCGGATTATTTTGCGACTGTACTTCATTTCCGTCATTAATAATTGCATTTTTCAGATCGACAAGATCTTTTTTTATTTCTATTAGTGCACTTAAGATCAATCCACGTTCTGCTTCATCGGCAGATTTGTTTAAATGGATAGGAAGATTTCGATGAGGCATTTCGTTTAACGATACAACAAAGTTTTTTCCAAAATCTTCGGATTTCAAAATTCCGGTTTTATTAAGAGCAGAAGCAGACTCAATTGCATTTTTTAGCTCTCGAACGTTTCCAGGCCAATGATACTCTATTAAGAAATCGTATGCTTGATCATCAATTCGAATCTGTTCAATTTTATTTCGCATGCAAAAATCAGCAAGAAATTTGTTTGCAAGAAGAGGTATATCTTCTTTTCTTTTTCTGAGTGGAGGAATTTCGATCATTACACTTCGTAGCCTGTAAAATAAATCCTCACGAAATTTTTTCTTCGAAACTTCAAAATTCAAATCTTTATTTGTTGCAGTTATGAATCTGACATCGACCTTCGAGACTGTTTCTGCACCGATACGCAAAATTTCTTTTGTCTCTAACACACGAAGAAATTTAACTTGCACCGAAGTTGGCAATTCACCAATTTCATCTAAAAATAAGCTTCCCTCGTCTGCAAGTTCGAAATATCCTTTTCTTGATTCGATAGCACCAGTGAAAGCTCCTTTTTGATGTCCAAACAATTCACTTTCTATGATGCCTTCTGGAATCGCTCCACAGTTTACACTCAATAATTTATTGGATGATCTTTTACTTAGTCCGTGAATCGCCTTTGCCACTAACTCTTTGCCCGTTCCACTCTCCCCTTGAATGAGCACTGTTATGTCAGTCGCAGATACTTGCTGGATGACTTCAACGACTTCACGCATCAACTGCGAGCGATAGAATAATCCAAATTTATCTTGAAACTCTTGATGATTCATTAATATTCTAACTATATAAAATACTAAAGTAAATTTGACAATTAATGTGTCAAACTACACAACTTTATTTAAAATCCTTAATCACACAAGGATGCACACAAAATTAATTAATTTTAGTTAAAGTTTCTGAAATTTTGTTCTGAGGGTAAAATACCGATCGAGCTACTGCAATCTTAACACAACTCCGTTCAAGCTTAGTTCCGATTTAATTCTTTCTAATAAAATATTTGCTTGAACTTCGTCAGTAAATTTTCCCAGGAGAACTGTATGGAAAATTTTCCCCTTAACCTCACGCTGGTTAATCCAAGATTCCCCGTATTTCATTACTTGCATTCGTAAGCTCTCCGCATTGTTTCTATCGAGGAACGCACCGACTTGAAGAGTAAAATTTCCAGATAATACCGGTTGAGTAAGTTCGATAGATTGAGTTCTCGTTTCACTCTGTTGAGTGGCAGGTATTTGCCGATTAACTGTTTCTGTTCTCTTCAGTCTTACTACATAGGAAGATGACGGATAGGAGTCTAAGATCATTCGTGCATATTTATCCGATTCGTTGAATTCTCCAAGTGCATAATGAAACTGATACAATTTGAAGATTGCATCATCTTTATATTCTGAACTCGACTTTGAATGAACAATTTCCCTATATAACGATGCTGCTTGACGTCCATCTTGTGTTAAAACAGCTTGAAGATATTTCAAGAAAGTCGATTGCGGATTGTTTTTCATTAACGATGGCAAAATTCTTCTTACCGCTTCAGATTCTCCACTCGCGACTTGATCGAGATATTTTGTGATATCAACTTCTCTTTGACCGTAAGAGTGGGTCAATAAAAGAAAAAACAAAAAAAGAGTTGTGATGTATTTAAAATTCATAATTCTTCAAATAAATAATTTCAAAATTATTTCAATTACTAATTCACTTTTCGATTTTAATCCCATCAGAAGTAAATAAGGTTGCTGAGTTTGCTCTTTCAATTTTTACGAGACAGTAATCTCCGATTCGTAAATCCCCTTTTGGCACGATAACAATTTTGTTTGTGTCAGTTCTGCCCATGTAGAAATCTTCCGACTTCTTACTTAAATCTTCGATTAGAATTTCAAAAGTTTTTCCAATCAGAGTTTGATTTATCTCATACGAAATCTTTTGCTGCTGTTCGATTATTTCTCTCAATCTTATACTTTTTATTTCTTCGGCAACATCATCGCCTAAATTCCATGCCTTTGTGTTTTCTCTTGCTGAATATTTGAACATGAAAGCTCCATCGAATTGGACTTCTTTCATCAAATCCATTGTCATCTGATGATCATCATCGGTCTCTGTTGGAAATCCAGTTATGATATCAGTTGAAAAGCTTACGCTTGGAATTTCAATTCTTGCTTTCTCCACAAGTTTGAGAAAATGCTTAACTGTGTAGGTTCTGTTCATCAATTGTAAAATTCGATTCGAACCGGACTGAACGGGAAGATGAATGTAATTGCAGATGTTTTCATTCTCAGCAATCGTCCGAACAAGTTTATCCGAAAAATCCTGCGGATGTGACGTAGTAAACCTAACACGCATTTGTTTATCGACTTTACTTACAGCGTAAAGTAGATCTGCAAAATCAAAACTATCATCTTGATATGAATTTACATTTTGGCCAAGAAGATTAATTTCTTTAAAACCTCTTTCACTTAGCAGGCGGACTTCTTCAACAATACTTTCAAGTGAGCGGCTTCTTTCTCTGCCGCGAGTGAATGGCACAACACAGAATGTGCAAAACTTATCACAGCCGCGCATTACCGAAATCCATGCAGAAATTCCTTCTTCACGGTAAGGGATGATGTCGTCGTAAGTTTCTGTCTTACTTAACCTAACTGCAATTCCTTTTTCACCTACGAAAGCATTTTCAATGAGCTCTGGAACTCGCCGATATTCATCCGGACCAACGATCAGGTCAACAACCTTTTCTTCCTCTATTAATTGTTTACGCAGACGTTCTGCCATGCAGCCAAGAACTCCAACAATTAAATTCGGGTTTTCCTTTTTTTGATGCCTGAATTCGCCAAGTCTGCCGTAAATTCTTTCTTCAGCATGCTCACGGATTGCGCAAGTATTCACAAGCACAACATCAGCTTGCGAAATATCATTCGTGAACTTGTATCCTGTTGAATTCAGCACACCTTGAACGATTTCGGTATCTGCCAAATTCATCTGGCAGCCATAGGTTTCTATATAAATGTTTTGTTTATCCAATAAAATCTCAATGATTATAGTAAAATTTCGAGTTCAATATAATTCATTAGAACAATGAACTCAATGCAGTATTGAAAGCAGATGCGAATAAAGCTTCCATCTTTCAGCAAGTTGCTTATGACTCAAAAAGATGGAAACTTTGAAATCGGGTTTTTGTAGTGACAACCTTGAAGCTCTCATCATGCAAAAGAAATAATCAGTCTTCATGATTCAATTTAAACTTACCAAAAAAAAAGTCCCGCTTTTGGCGGGACTTACTAAATGCTGCCACGAGAGGCAGAATAAAATCTGGAATGGAGTTTATTTCAATAGCACCATTTTCTTTGTTGCTTCGAAGGAGGAGGATTCAAATCGATAGAAGTAGATTCCGCTCACAACTTTAGATCCGTTTGAATTTTCTCCATTCCAGGTCACTTTATAATTACCAGGAGAGAGCATATCATTAACTAACACTTTTACTAATCTGCCAACCGCATCATATACTGAGACTTTTATATTCTCTGATTTTGCAACTGAGAATTTAATCTCAGTCGATGGATTGAATGGATTAGGATAATTTTGACTAAGATCAAATTTAGCTGGAATATTATTGTCTTCAAATTCGACGCCGGTCAGTATCGCGACTGATTTTCTCAAGACATCAATTGAGAATTTAGCATTGTGCATACCATAACTATTATCATCAACCATTATTTTATAGTTATAATAGGCTTTTCTCATATTAAGTGAATCAGCCCCTTTGTAATCTCTTACTTTAGTCCAATCAACTTCTTCACTGCCAACGGGTGGTAAAGCTTTTTTCAACTTCTTCAGTAAACCTTTTACTTCAGATTGAACATCTTCAATTAAACCATTACCATCAAAATCAGCTGCTGCAATAAAGTCTTTGAAACTAGAAATGTTTGAGCCGTGGCACTCTTTACAAGATTCAACGTGTTCATATCCAGTTGCTTCATTCAATAATCTAAATGAATGCTGACCGACTTTGTCTCTATTTACATTACCTGTATCAACAGTAGCAACCATATGACATTGGACGCATCCGTCTCTTACAGCATTTTTATGATTTCCACTTATGAACGGAGTCCCAAATTCTGCAGCATTTTGACCTAATAATACATCTGACTCAACAGAGTAGTGTGGTCCCCAATGCGAAGAACTTACTGAACTTACTGCATAGGATTTTGCTTCTCTACGAGCTTTGTGACAATTCATACAGAGCATTCCTTTACCGCCAACAGTATATTTAAAACCGTTTGCCAAAGTATCTGCTACTGTTGGTGCTTCGCGCAAATGACCACTGTGCGGATCGTGACAAGTAGGACACCCTAATTTAGTATGACGGGCTTCGGTCCATCCGGTAGTATTCGTTGTTTTACCCTTTGTGAAATTAACGAATCCTTGACCATCATGGCATCTGATGCAGTTTCCTAAATTATTATTTTGTGATGATGCACCTTGAGCAAATGAGCCTGACCATACTGCATGAGAATGAAGAGAGTTTTCCCATTGAGCGTATCTGTTATGTCTCCATGGTTCATCATGACATTGACCGCACGAACCTGAATTTAAGGAAATAGCAATTTTTTTAACATCACCGCTTGATGCATGCTCACTCCCTGGTCCGTGACAATTTTCACAACCTATACTTGCAAAAGCAACTAATTTAGGATATGATGTTTTTAGTGTATCCCACTTTTTTGCATTAGGCGGACTGACCCAAGTCCAACCTTCTGTTTTTGCCACATCATCAAAACCATTATTTGATGATGCTACATCGTGATCATAACCAACAGTGTGACACTTAAAGCAGCCAGAACCATAATATGAACCTTTGAGGCCTGAAATGCCTTCCTTGAACATAGTCGCATGACCAGATTCTTTCCACTTATCAAAGATAGCAGTGAATTTGGGCGATGCACCGTGACAAGACATACAGTTTGGATATGATGCAGGAACATCGTCAAATTTCCCTGTACCAACATAGTTGGCCGAATAAATTGTAACAGTTGTATCGTCAGATTTTCCGCCAGAAACAACAGTTAATTTAATCACATAAGCCCCGCGAACCGACGGCATAAAATAAGCCGCATTTGCGCTTGGATACGTAAAAGTTACCGATGCGCCAGTTGGGGCGGATTGAACTTCCCAAATAGGAAGGAATGGTTCGGTACTTCCTAAATTTTCAGCATTTAGATATACATAAGTACCGTTTGGTACAACATTTAATCCGGATGAAACCGATTTTGTTGTATAACCATAGTGGTGCAATTTCTCTGGTGTCATTGCTTCGATTTCAATATTCGCAGTTTGAGCGAAAGAAAAACCGACAAATAATACCAGTAGAATTGAAGTAGTTAGAAACTTCATGAATCCTCTCCAAGGTTTGTTAATAAATATTATTAAACTTACGGCGTGTAAAGAGCAAAAATTGTTCCTATACAAGTAACTAAAAATGTGTTATTAAATCATTTTTTTTGAATAAAATTTTGAAATTTTCTCAAAATTGAGAGATTCTATCTCAGATGGTAGAAATTTTTCTCAAAACCGCGAAAATCAATTATTTGTAAATCGAACTATTCAC